>JBPCTA010000292.1:0-3385 GCA_051006595.1 Pirellulales bacterium | reverse complement strand
CCGCGGGAGTGGGTGTGCGGGTGCAGGGGGCGGTCGTGCTCGCCCTGACCATGGCCGCGCTGCCGCTGGCGGCCACCGCCGCTCCAACGACCATGACGGCAGCGTCGCCGCTCCTGTTCGTCGTGCTGGCGGAGGCGATCGTGGGGCTCGTGCTGGGACTGGCGGCCGCGGCCGTGTTTGCTGCCGCCGGCTGGGCCGGTGGCATCCTCGGCAGCGTGACCGGACTCTCGTGGGCCGACGACTTCACGCCGGAGGGAGATCCGCAGGCCGCCGGCATGGCACGGCTTGCCTGGTGGATGGGCCTGGGCGGCTTCCTCGCCGCGGGTGGCCACGTGGATCTGGTGGCGGGCCTTGTAGACAGCGTGCGGACGCTGCCGGTGGCCTCGGCCGTGGCCGCCGATGGCCGCTTCTCGGAGAGTCTGGAGGTGGTGGCCACCACCATGCCCACCGTGGCCCTGTCGCTCGCGCTCACGCTCGCGCTGCCGGCCCTCGCCGCGGTGCTCGCCTTTCATCTTGTCGCCGTCATCAGCGTGCGCACGGCGTCTTTCGAACCCGGGCAGGGCCTGATACAGGCAGCCGCCTCGCTCGTGCTGCTCGCGGCTGTGTGCATCGGCACCGACTCCTGGATCGGCGGCTTCGCGGCACGGGTGCAGGCCCCGCTCGAAAAGATCGTTCACGACATTCACCCGTAGCGCATTCCCGGAGAGGAGCCATGTCAGACGCATCCGATCGCGTCATTCCCGCGACGCCGCGACGCCGTGAGGCAGCCCGTCGACAGGGGGCGATGCCGACGGCCGCGGTGCCGGCCTGGGTGGCCACCGCGGGCACGGCTGTTCTGCTGCTTCCCGCCTGGGCCGCCGCTACCGCAGCCCCGGCTGCCGACATGCTGCGGCTGGCGATGGCCACCGCAGCGCGGCCGCAGGCTGATGCCCCGGCGATCGGAGGCCTGTCGATGTCGCAGCTCGTGGCTGTATCGCTGCCCACGGTGGCGGTCGTACTCGCCGCTGCGGCGGCCGGCCTGGGCACACGGCTCCTGCTCGACGGCTGCTCGTGGCAGCCGGAGCGGGCGCTGCCGATGTTTCGCCGGATCGATCCAGCCGCCGGGCTGGCGCGGATCTTCTCCTCCCGCACGGTGAGCGGCTGCATCGGCGGAGCCGCGGCCCTGGCCGCGGTCATGGCCGCCGGAGCCATCGCCCTTCAGCCGCTCGTGGCTGCCACGGCCACGCTGCCCGAGGCCCCCGTGGTGGCGGCCGTGGCGTGGCGGTCTGCCGCGTGGCTCTTTGCCGCCGCCGCCGTCGTCGCCGCCTGCCGTTGGTTCGTCGCGCGACGCCGGTTCGAGCGACAGATTCGGATGACGCCCGAGGAGTTTGCCGACGAGTCGAAGAGCGCTCAGGCCGATCCGAAGGTCAGGCTCCTGCAGCGGCAGCGGCCACGTCAGCCCGCCGCCGGGGCCGCATAGCCGTAGCGGTCGAGGAAGCCACGGCAACGGTCCGAGATCTCGGCGACCAGCCGCGGATCGTGGCGATAGGTGTTGGTGCGGTAGCGTTTCATCGCTTCGGCCTGCTGCTCGAGCGCGGGCCGCACGCGGTCGAAGTCACCGAGTCCGAGCCGCTCGTAGGACCGCTCCAGCGTGCCCACCGGATCGCCGACGAGATCTTCGTAGCGAACCTCGTAGAGCCGGTCGGCCGCGAGCGTGGCTCGATCCCGCTCGAAGGCTGCGTGCATCTCCTCGAACGCGGCAAACACATACCGCTCCAGCGACTCGCCCCGATCGACCTGCAGCGACTGCACGTCGTGGAGCGACTTCCAGAGCCGGAGCGTGGACGGAATCACGACGAACGGGTCGCGGACCACGTGCAGAAACCGCGACTCCGGAAACATCTCGGCGAGCACGCCCACCCGCGCGGTGTGCGGCGGGCTTTTGAGCACCGGTCGGCGGGGATCGCGGACGGCCAGCATGTCGAGAAAGCGGCGGAGCGTCCGCTTCCAGCGTTCGAGCTCGGCGGCCGGCAGGGTGGTCAGATCGAGGGCCTCTGGCCGGTCGGAACTGGTGACGGGAAAGGCCATGCGGCGGTAGGGCGATGGGGCTCCCATGGTGAGGAGCGCAAACTCATCCTCCTGCGGCCGATCCCAGCCGGCGGCCACGTCGTCCATCGGCCGCTTCGACGGCATCATCCAGAAGAGGGCCCGCGTGAGCACGTCCTCAGTGAGCAGGAAATGGCCCGGCGCGAAGCACTCGTAGGTGTTGGGGCAGCAGAAGCGGTCGTCGAGCATTGCCAGTTCGTGCATCAGCGTCGTGCCGCTTCGCCAGTGGCCGATGATGAACAGTGGCGGCGGCGTGGCAGGGCGGTCACGAAGGCGTCGGCGGAAGCGGGCGTCGGAGAGGCCGCCGGCGAGCGAGTTGAAGCCGGTGGCCAGCGAGACGGTGGCCATCAGGCCCCACTTCGAGAACGACGCCCGCGCCTGGTGCTCGCGGACGAGATCGAGCCACACACCCACAGGCATCCCATGCCAGAATCGGGGACTCCACCACGGATAGGCGTGGAACTGGTCCACTTTTTTCGCCGGGGGTGTCGTCGTCGTTGCCGTCGTTGCCACGTCTGCCTGTTCCGCCGTCGTGAGGAGTGACGAAGCTCCATGCGAAGCCCGCCGCCGACATCGTAGCCGACGGACCCTACCTCGCGGGAATCGCAGACTCCCGGGCGATGCGCCGCGGCCGTGAAGCGGCGGAGAGCACGTCGCCCATCGCCGCGGCCAGGCCGGAGACCGCCGACGAGCCCGTGGCGCGAAACCGTTCTGTCCGGTCAGCATCGAGCAGCACCACCGTGGGAAAGGCCTGCACGTCGAACTCGCGGCAGGTGGCGGCGTGGCGGTCGGCGTCGACGGCCACGCAGACGAAGCGGCGGGAGCATTCCACGATTCGCGGGTCGGCGACGGCGGCCTGCACGAGTTCACCGCTCCAGCGGCACCAGGCGGCGCGAAACACGATCAGCATGGGGAGGCCGGCATCCGCGGCCCGTTTGGCTCCGGCGTCGAAGCCCTCGACATACTCGATGACGGCCGTGGTCGCCGGGGTCGCTGGGGCGGGCAGCAACCCCGTGCCCCCCGGGCCCGATTGGGTGCTCGACCACCATCGTGTCTCACCGCCGCTGACCGCCTGCTCATCGCGCATGCTGCAGCCCGTCGCGGCCGCTGAGGCGACGATGACGAGGATCGCGATCATGGAAGCACGGGCGTGCGGCACGGCTGGTTCCGGGATGCCGAGTCTGGCCATTCGGTCGGGCCATGGGGTCGGACGAACGGGTAGGTAGGGGGGCCGGGGCTTGTTCACAAGTCCTGTTCCGGCAGCCGCGGCAAGCCCGGCGAATGGGGGCGGCGGCGCAGG
>JBPCTA010000291.1:0-2676 GCA_051006595.1 Pirellulales bacterium | reverse complement strand
CCCTTGGGTTGCACCACCCAGAGATTCTCTCTCTGAAAGTGGCGACGTTTAAGGGGGGCAGGTCACCCGGCTTACGCGGCCGACGACGACGTCCGTCGATCCGGCCCGGCGGCCGCTTTCCTGTGCGGTGCAGATAGAGGGCGTCCCGCACGACCTCCGCCCCGATGCCCAGTGCCCGGGAGATCAGGTCGATGCCAGCTCCGGCCTCCGCCATCTCGACGATCTGTGGCAGCCTCGCCTCATACTTCGGCGTCCGGCGCAGCGGAACCACGACGTCGCGGCGGCCGCGAGGCGCCTTTCCGAGCATTGTCCAACGGTCGGTATTCAGGTACTCCCACATGGTGACGGTTGGAGCATCGGCTGCAGGTGCTGGCTGCGAGGGCACTGTTGCCGATCTGCCCCGTTTCCCGCGTATAAAGTGGAGGATCTTCGGAATAGCCCCTCATGACCACCTTCCAAATCACGATTTCTGACGCCCTCGCCAAGGAGGCCGCCGCGGAAGGCTTGCTCGAGCCGGGCGCATTCGAAGCGATCCTTCGCGAGCGGCTCGCGGCAGTTCGTGTCGGGAAGATGCAAGCCGCCCGACAGAAGATGGTTCCAGCCGGTATGCCGCCAATGGCGGCCAAAGAGATCGAAGCTGAGATCAAGGCTTATCGTGCGGAGCAACGCCGTGCGGCTGGTGCCTGACGCCGAGTCCGAAAATCCAGGGCCAGAGGCTGCGTCAAAACGGCAGAAATACGACCTGATTGCGCCACTCGTCGTGTTCGCTTGCCGACCAAGCGAGCAAGATGTTCTCGATCGCGGCTCGGACCGGCGTCGTCTGCCGAACCAGAAACAATCCCGGGAAGTGCTGTCCAGCGGCGATTGTTGCCGCAGCCGCGGATGTCATGGTATTGACATCGTGCGAAACGACGCAGAGCGACTCGCGCAAAGCGTAGGCCAGAACCTCGTGATCCGATTCCGCTTCAAGGCCGACGTCACGGACCCGAATAAACTCAAATCTTGGATTGAGCCGCTTGACTCCAGTGACGATGTGCTCGTTGAGGTCGTGGTCAGCGAGGAAGCGCAGCCGGCTCATGGCCGGCCAATCCCGGCCCGCACGGCTGCGTTTCGGAGCCGGGCGACGACTGGGCTGGCCGATCGATTCACGGCCTCGCGTGCCCGGCTCCACACGGCGTCTTGCCTGTCAAGATAGGCATCCACCGTCTCTCGGTTGCCGAGATAGAAGGCGATCGCCCCGTACACTTCCTCGAGCGACAATGACGGGTACTGTTGCACGATCGTCTCGGCCGAACACCCTTCAACGAACGAGGCCAGCACCGAGTCGAGCATGACGCGAGTCTGCCCGACTCGCATCACGCCATGCTCGTCTGTAGAGACGTATTCCGCTGCAGTCGCCATATCAAAAGTCTCCGTATAGAACCGACTATATTCGACCAGTCTTGTTCAGGAGGCTCTACCGCCGGCTGTGTCGCGCCTTTCGTGCGGCCGCCCTGCGATCGTAGATGAGTGGAACGATGGCCTCGCTTGGGCCCGCCGACCCTGCTGGCGTTGCGTTCGGGCTCGCGTGAATCGAGCCCCAGACCGACGCTCGTGAATCATAGCCATCGGCGGTCTGGCCACGGTCGAGCACCGCCAAAGCCGGCACTGCGTTGATCGTCAACCGGGCGACCATCTGCGGCTTGTACTCCCGCATGGTAACGGTTGGATCATCGTCGGCTGCATCATCCAGCGGCTACCGCAGCGGTAGGTGAACGAGACGGTTGCGGAACTCGTCTGCAGTCAAGCCGGCGAGGCAGAGTTTGGCATCCTCGATCATCCGGCCAATCGGTGTGCCCTGCGGCGCGAACAGCACCCCGCCGAAGGGAATGCCGTGCTGCTGCCATCGTGCCGTGATCTCCAGGAAATCAGCGTCCTGAGTCAGCAGGACACAGCCAACGGCGGTCGCTCGCGCCAGTAACTCTTCGTCGGATAGCCGCTCCGCCGCATCGGCTTGGGCCGTTCGGACATCGAGCAACTTGCGCCGGAGACCCTCGGTGACTGCGGCTGGCACATGCACATCCATGTAAACAGCCAGCGGCATAGGTCGGACTGCGCTCAGCGGCCATTGGCCACGGCTTGACGCCGCAGCAACTCATCGCGCGAGAAAGGCTCGGAGCCACGGGCCCGTTCAGCCTGTGTTTTTCCGGCCTCGATCGCAGCCACGATGGTGTCGTGGTGGTCATGGAAGTAGGCAAGTGCCGCATAGACCTCGGCTGGCCGCAGATGCGGGTGCTGTCGCAGAATCTCTTCTGCTGACCACCCATAGAAATACTGCTCCGCAGCGACGTGCTTGACGGTGTAGCGGGTGCCTTCGATGAAGGCTTCGCCGTTGGCGTCGATGATGACGTGGGGGTATGTGTCGGCGGTTGCCATCGGACGCTCCTTTCGTTCAACAGGCCCTATTCTATCGTCTCTGCGCGGGTGCCTTCTAGCCGCCGCCGCGTCGGGTGCCTGGGAGTGCCACGGTTGAGACGGTTATGGCCTCCCGAGCACCCGACTTTACCGGCATCAGTCATGCGGCCCCATGACGCTTTTTTGCAGCCTTGCGTGCGGCCGCCTTGCGGTCGTAGATGAGGGGAACGATCACCTCGGCGGTGCGAGCCGCTGTTGCTGGCTCATCGCCCGGGCTCGAGT
>JBPCTA010000290.1:0-6785 GCA_051006595.1 Pirellulales bacterium | reverse complement strand
CCACCAAAACGAGCCTTGCCGCCCAGCGGCTGCTGCGTGATGAGCGAGTAGGGGCCGGTCGATCGTGCATGCACCTTGTCGTCCACGAGGTGGTGAAGTTTGAGCATGTAGATGTAGCCCACGGTCGTCTCCTGCTCGAGCGGCTCGCCCGTGCGGCCGTCAAACAACTGCGCCTTGCCATGCCTTGGGAGCTTGGCGTCTGCGAGGAGCTGGTTGATCTCTTCCTCGCTCGCTCCGTCGAAGACGGGCGTCACGGCCTGGAAGCCGAGCAACTTGCCGGCCCAGCCGAGATGCGTCTCCAGAATCTGCCCCACGTTCATGCGGCTCGGCACGCCCAGCGGGTTGAGCAGGATCTGCAGCGGCGTCCCATCGGCAAGGAACGGCATCTCCTCCTTCGGCAGGATCTTGGCGATCACGCCCTTGTTGCCGTGGCGACCGGCCATCTTGTCGCCAACCGAGATCACTCGCTTGGCGGCCACGTAGACCTTGACCATTTGGAGCACGCCAGGTCGCAGTTCGTCTCCCCGCTTCATGCTATTGAGCGTGCGGTCACGGCCATCGATGGCATCCTCGACCGCCGGCCACATCGTCTTGATGATCTTGTCGACGTCGGTCTTCCGCTGCGGCGACCGAATGTCGAACTCATCCGGCTTGAAGGCGGCGGCCCGTTCGGCCACGACTTTATGGTCCTGATTTCGCACCAGCGGACTGCCGTCATCGGCCATGAGCGGCTTTTGCAGAACCTTCTCCATCTCCGCCACCATCGCCGCGAAGGCTTCGGCCACGCGGAGATTGCCCTGGCTTTCAGCCTCCTTGAGCTGCTTCTGGAACTCCCGCCGCTCGTCCTCGGAGAGGCTCATCTGCCTCGAGAACTTCTCGGTCGCAGTGACGATGCCTTCCACCCCCGACGGCACCTCGAGCGAGTCGTTCTTCACGTCCTCGCCGGCACGGCCGAAGATTGCATGCAGGAGCTTTTCCTCTGGCGTCAACTCCGTCTTGCTCTTGGGCGAGACCTTTCCGACGAGAATGTCGCCCGGCCGCACGTAGGTGCCGATGCGGACAATGCCACTCTCGTCGAGATTGTGGAGCGCCCGCTCACCCACGTTCGGAATATCGCGGGTGAACTCCTCGCGGCCAAGCTTGGTGTCGCGAATCTCAATATCGTATTCCTCGATGTGGATCGAGGTGTAGACATCGTCCTCCACCAGCTCTTCGCTGATGATGATCGCATCCTCGAAGTTGAAGCCGTCCCAGGCCATGAAGCCCACGAGCACGTTGCGGCCAAGGGCGAGTTCACCCTTGTAGGTGGCAGCACCGTCGGCAATGACTTCGCCCTTTTCCACCTTCTGGCCGAGCGTCACGATCGGCTTCTGATTCTGGCACGTCCGCTCGTTGAGACCGACATACTTCCGGAGCGGATAGACATCGGGAGCCGCGCCAGTCGGCGGGGAGACCTCGATGGACTCGGCGTCCACGTACGTCACGGTGCCCTTGCGAGTAGCCCTGACGAGCAGGCCGGAGTTGGTCGCGACATCGCGCTCCATTCCGGTCGCAACGATCGGCGGCTCCGTCACGAGCAGCGGCACGGCCTGACGCTGCATGTTGGACCCCATGAGGGCGCGATTCGCGTCGTCGTGCTCGAGGAAGGGAATCAGCCCCGCCGACACGCCCACCATCTGGCTGGGCGCGACGTCGATGTATTCGATGTTTTCGGCAGGCACGAGCACAAAGTCGCCGCGATAGCGGGCGATCACTGTCTCGCCAACGATCTTGCCATCGACGACGGAGGCATCGGCGGGCGCCAGATGGGCCTCATGCTCTTCGTCGGCACGGAGCCAGACGACGTCGTCGGTCAGCTTGCACTTCGAAACCTTGCGGTAGGGAGTGACGAGGAAACCGTAGGAGTCGACGCCTGAATAGATCGCGAGGCTTGAAATCAGGCCGATGTTCGTGCCTTCCGGCGTCTCGATCGGACAGATGCGGCCGTAGTGCGAGATGTGCACGTCGCGCACCTCGAAGCCGGCACGCTTCCGATTGAGACCGCCAGGGCCGAGGGCAGACAGCCGGCGCTCGTGCGTGAGCATCGAGAGCGGATTGGTCTGGTCAACCACCTGCGAGAGCTCGCCACGGCCGAAGAAATACTCGATGGCGGCGGAGATGCTCTTCGGATTGATGAGCGTCCGCGGCGACATCTCGGCCACGTCCTTGTGGCTCATCCGCTCCTGCACCGTGCGACGAAGCTTGAGAAACCCTTTGCGAAGCTCGTCGCTTGCCAGCTCGTCGATCGTCCGCAGCCGACGATTGCCGAGGTGATCGATGTCGTCTACCTCCACCTCGCCCTCGCCCTCGCTGAGCTGGAGCATGTAGCGGATGGCGGCGAGCAAATCCTCAGAGCGGAGCGTCATCTCCGTCTCGGGAACATCGAGGCCGAGCTTGCGGTTGATGCGGAAGCGACCGACGCGGCCGAGGCGGTAGCGATTGGTGTCTTTGAACTTCTCGTCAAAGAGGGCTCGGGCCTTGTCGAGCGCAGCCGGATTGCCCGGCCGCAGTCGCTGGTAGATCCGCACGAGGGCATCCTCGTGACTCGGCGCGACACCCGTGCGTCGCTTCGACTCGTCGGCATCTTCCCGGAGGCTGTTGATGATGAGCGGAACCTTCTGCTCCTGCATGATCTCGACCGCCGGCAGACCCGAGGTGCAGATCAACTCGGCCTGATCGTGGGTGATCTTGCAGCCGGCATCGACGATGATTTCGCCTGCCCGCTCGCTCGACTTGGGATAGACGATGTCGTCAACGGCGATCTTGCCTTCCAGCTTCACGACACTCCGACCACCGGAAACCTTCTCCTTGGTGGTCTTGTAGAAGAGCTTGAGGATCTCCGAATCATGGGCGTACTTGGGATCCATCGCCCGCAAAAGCGTGAGGGCTGAAAACTTGCCGCTCTGATCGATCCGGACCTGGAGCGTGTCCTTCTTCGACACATTCAGCTCGATCCAACTGCCACGCTCGGGAATGATGCGGCAGTTGTGGGTCTTGCGATCGCTCGACTCCGTGTCGGCCACGAAGTCGATGCCGGGCGAGCGGTGCAACTGGCTCACCACGACCCGCTCGGCACCGTTGATGATGAACTCGCCACCTCCGAGCATGATCGGAATGTCGCCGAGATAAACCTCTTCTTCGATCGGCTGCTCGCGCGTCAGCCGCAACGAGACGCGGAGCGGACGGCCATAGGTCAGCCGCAACTGCCGGCACTCGTCGGGACTGTACCGCGGCTTGCCCAACTCGTACCGCAGATACTCGAGTTTGACCGTACGGTCGTAACTCTCGACCGGAAAGATCTCCCTCAGCACCCCTTCGATGCCGTGATCCATCCGCATGTTCGACGGCACGTCGTACTGCAGGAAGGCATCGAAAAAACGCGTCTGAATCTCAGTCAGATCGGGAATGTGATGCGTGGCGCGGCTGCTGCCGAAGTGACGAATCTCAGAGGGCTGAAGGCGGCGTACGGCGCGGGTTGCCATTGACAGAAAACTCCTCGGAATGGTCTCGTGGCGGCCGCGCCCCGGCGCGATCCGATCAGGACACTCACACGAACACGATCACTCGACTGCCGAAACACGGGACCGTCCGCGCCACTGCATTCGGCGCGCACGGCTGAGCAAAAAACGACGACCAGCGCGGGCGGCCATCAATCAAAGAAAAGTGGCGCAGAAACAAGTGGCGAGAAGGGGAAAGCGGGAAAGGCACCGACGAAGCAGACAGGCAAATACTATACCGTTTGGCGACAGGGAGACCAAACCCCCTGCCGCCAGACGGCTTTTTTGCTTGTTTTTACTTGATCGAGACCTTCGCGCCGGCTTCCTCGAGCTCTTTCTTGAGCTTCTCGGCGTCGGCCTTCGAGATGCCTTCCTTAATCTTCGAGGGCGCACCCTCGACAGCGTCCTTGGCCTCCTTCAGACCCAGCCCGGTGGCAGCACGAACCACCTTGATGACACCGATCTTGTTGTCACCGAAGGAGTCGAGCATCACGTCAAACTCGGTCTTTTCAGCGGCAGCCTCGGCACCAGCACCACCGGCACCACCAGCCGGAGCGGCCATCATGACCGCACCACCAGCGGCGGGCTTGATCCCGTGAACTTCATCCAAGTAATCGGAGAGTTCCTTCGCGGCCTTCAGGGTGAGGCCGACGATCTTGTCGCCGAGATCCTTGGTGTCCTTCGAGAATTCACGCGTCGCTTCAGCGGTTGCCATCGGTCGAGGTCCTTTCACTTCGAAAATGCGGTGCTATCGAGGGGCTCGACGACCGCGGGAATGGGGGATGAGTGCCGTACGTTGAGTTGTTGAGCCAGCCGCCAGGCCCCGGAGAGACCTGTCTGGCAAGCCCTTTGTCATACCATGAACATGGGCGGAGTGAAGCCCGCCCCAAAAAAATCCGATCACCACGGGCCTAGGAGGCCGCGGGTTCGCCGCCGCCGGCCTTTTCCAGATCCTCCATCCGCGACTTGATCTGACCGGCCAGCGTGCCGCCGGCCGAGATGATCTGCCCAGAAAGGGTCGATCCCAGCGAAGAGATTTGACCCGAGAGGATCGAGAGTTGCTCGGTACGGGTGGGCCACTTGGCGACCCGCTTCACATCCGGGGCCTCGAGTCGCGAGCCGTCCAAGGCGCCGCCGCGGCACTCAAAACCCTCGAACTCCTTGACCCCGGCGAGCCGGTCGAGCTCCTTCGCGAGATCGACGACGTCCTCGCCACCCCAGGCGATGGCCAGCATGCCCTCAGCCTGCTCGAATGCCGGCGCGAGGGGCGTGCCCGACATGGCGCGGCGGGCCAGGCTGTTTTTGACGAGCTGGAGACTGATCCGCTTCTTGCGGAGCGTCTGGCGGAGCTGAGTCGTCTTCTGGGCGTCGAGCTTCCCGAGGCTGACGACGATGAGGTCGCCGACGCCTTGCAGGCGTCCCCTGAGATCGTCGACCAGCATGTCCTTGATGGCTTTGCTCATGGCGAATGACCGGCTTTGATACTGGATGGAAGGGGGGAAACTGTCGAGATGGGAGGCGGCCGCCGCTTACGCAGCCACCATGACTCCGGGCGTCATCGTGCCCGAGATCGAGATGCTCTTCACATACTGGCCACGCACGCTCGAGGGCGCCAGACCGACGATGTGATCGATGAACGCACGGATGTTGTCCACGAGTTTGGCCGCGTCGAAGCTCGCCTTCCCGACGACGGCATGCACGATGCCGGTGGGGTCGTTGCGAAACTCGACCTTGCCCGCCTTGTACTCGCTGACGGTCTTCTTGATGTCGGCCGTCACGGTTCCCGCGCGGGGGCTTGGCATCAGGCCGCGTGGGCCGAGCACCTTACCGAGCGGACCAACGAGGCCCATCATGTCAGGGGCCGCGATGCAAACGTCAAAGTCGGTCCAGCCTTCCTTGATCTTCTTGGCAAGTTCGTCGGCCCCGACCTCCTCGGCGCCCGCAGCCCGGGCGTCATCGGCGAGGTTGCCCTTCGCGAACACCACGACCCGCTTCGACTTGCCGATGCCATGCGGGAGCACGAGCGATCCGCGGATGATCTGATCGGCCTGCTTCGGATCGATTCCAAGCCGCATGTGAATCTCGACGGTCTGGTCGAACTTCGTGGGCGGAAACTTCTTCAAGATCGCCACCGCCTGATCGAGCGGCAGAGAATCATCGGTCTTGGGCTTGACGGCGAGCATCGCCCGCATGCGCTTGGTAGTGGCCACGGTCTTGAATCCTCGGATAATCGCTGCGTGTGACAAACGGTTGGGAATACGGATGGTACTCGGGAAACGGCCCGATGCACGGGCCAGTGCATTTCAGCCTTCGACAGTGATGCCCATGCTGCGGGCGGTGCCCTCGACCATGCGGCGGGCATGCTCGCCGTCGCGGGCATTGAGATCCGCGCCCTTGAGGCGGACGATCTCATCCACCTGGGCCTGGGTGACCTTGCCGACCTTGTCTTTGTTGGGCACACCCGACCCCTTGGCAAGGCCGGCCGCCTTCTTCAGGAGCGCCGCCGCGGGGGGGCTCTTCGTGATGAAGTCGAACGACCGGTCGTTGTACACCGTGACGACCACCGGGATGGGCATCCCAGCCGCCTCGCGAGTGCGATCGTTGAACTGCTGGACGAACTGGCCAAGGTTGATGCCGAACCGGCCGAGCGAGGTGCCCACTGGCGGGGCCGGAGTGGCCTGGCCGCCCGGCACCTGAAACTTCGCCTGTCCTACCATCTGCTTCGCCATCTCATTGACCTTTCTTCAATCCACTACTGGAGGGGTACGTCTGCTGCGCGGGTACGTCTGCTGCGCACACGCGTCAGACGGTCTCGATCTGCCAATACTCGATATCCACCGGGGTCGATCGGCCGAAGATGCTGAGCATCACCGTGACGCGACCATTGGCCTCGTCGATCTGCTCGACCTCGCCCTCGAAGTTTTCGAAGGTTCCTTCGTTGATCTTCACGCGGTCGCCCTTCTTGAAGGCAATCTTCAGTCGCGGCGACTCGTCGGCCTTCTCCTCGGTCTTGTTCAACAGCTTGGCGACGTCCTGCGGCAGCATCGGGCTGGGTCGCCCGGCGGAGCCCGTGAAATCACCGATGCCACCGGTCTCCCGAACGAGATACCACGTTTCGTCGTTCAAGATCATGTTCACCAGGATGTATCCCGGGTAGAGCTTTCGAGAAACCACGCGTTTTTTGCCTCTCTTGAACTCGGTGACCTGCTCCTTGGGCACGATGACCTCGCCAAACCACTTGTCCATGCC
>JBPCTA010000289.1:0-6590 GCA_051006595.1 Pirellulales bacterium | reverse complement strand
TCGAAAGCCGTGTTGACGTACACCATCTGCACGTCGGCGGGCTGCACGCCGCCCGCCACGAGCATGTTGAGCGCGAAGAACTGGCTCGGTGAGTTCTGGGCCATCACGAGCTTCTTGCCCGCGAGATCCTTCACCGTCTTGATCGTGTCGCGCACGACGATGCCGTCGCCGCCGTTGGAGAAGTCGACCTGCTGGTAGACGCGGGGCATGATTCGCGAATCCTTCGCGAAGCTGTCGACGAAGAGGGGCAGCATATCGAGCGTGGCCCAGCCGATGTGCACCTCGCCGGCGGCGTAGGCGTCGCGCATCTGGACGGGATCGTCGATCAGCACGAGTTCCACCTTGAAGGGCTTCCCGCCCGACGTCTGCCAGAGCTTGCCGGGCTTGAAGCCGTTGTTGGCCCGGATGATCGGCGCCCAGCCCGCCCAGACATTGAGCGCGAACCGGATCGTGTTGTCCTCGAGCGGCTTGTAGGCACTCACACCCCGCACGGGCGGCAGCTTCTCGGCCGGCTTGAACGTGTATTCCTTGACTGTCGTCGGCACGGACACGTCGGGGGCCTCGGTCATGCCTTCCGCGGCATCACCGCCACCGCCCCCTGCCGGCACGGGCCCGCCGGCACCACCGCCGCCGGCGACCGGCCGCTGGCCTGCGGCTCCTGGACGGGCGATCCCGAACTGTTCGAGCATCCCGGCCCGCCAGGCGGCGAGCCCGACGAGACCGAAAATGACGGCCCAGACCGCGAGCCAGAAAGGAGCCTTGGGCTGACTGGACATGGGATGTGCCTCGGGGGTGCGTGAAGACGGTCAGAGATCACAAGGAAAATGGCCGCTCGCCGGTCGATCCTAGCCGCGGAATGCGGTCCGCGGCCGCGCATGGCCGGCCATGTGGAGCGCATGCATGAGGTCGTAGGCCGTGACTTCGCAGAGCAGTCGCGTGACCTTCTCGTGGGCTTCGGGCGAGAGCAGCGGTTCGACCTCCTTCATGAGGGCGACCAGCCGCTTTTCCTGCTCCTCCAGTTCGCGCATCTCGACGACCTGATCGGAGATGGCATCGAGAAAGGAATCAAGCTTGCGGGCATATTCCGCAATGAGCGGAGTCTCGCTGGAATCGTCGAACCACGGGGTCTTTCCTGCCATTGTCGATGTCTCCTGGGGATGTTGCGTTCGTCTACGGGGCGTGATCAGTTATCTCTCGACTCGGTGGCGTCATGAGTTCGGCCGTGTTCTCGCAGTGGAGAGCGGGCTACGAACCGATCACCTCGCGAATGGCGGCCAGCCGCTCCTGGAGGTGAGACCGGCCGCCCGGCTTGCCCACTTTTTCCTTCCAGCGCTCCGGCAGAAACCGCTTTTCGGTGCATTCGAGCACGGCGGCAATTTCCTGCATCTCTTTCTCGAGCCCCTGGGCCGAGGGCATGAAGTCGTCGATCGCCGCCCGCAGTTCTTCCGCGGAGATCGTGTCAGGCGATGGCAGGCCGGCATCGGCAGCCCGCTCCAAGCCCTTGCGGCGAGCGGCGAGCACGACGCTCTCGATGTCGGCACCGGAGAGACCGAGGGAGAGGTCGATCGGGCCAGGCAGCCCCGCCGCGAGCTTCACATGGCACTTGCGGGCCATCGCGGCGAACATCGCATCCATCTCCGCCTGGTCATGAGGATAGAAGAGCGGGATATGCACTTCCGCCCGGCCCTGCCGCTTGAGATCGATCGGCAGCAGGTCCGGCCGGCTCGTGAGCAGCATCCAGACGATCTTGCCGCGATACCGCGTGTCGCCCATCTGCCGGGCGATCATCGAAAACACCCGTGCCGACGTGCCCGAATCACCGTCGCTCTGCCGGTTGCCGAGCGCCGCATCGGCCTCGTCGATCACGACAACCACCGGCCCGAGGCTCCGCAGCACTCCCAAGGCGTGCTCCAGATTGCCCTCGGTTTCGCCGACGTACTTGCTGCGAAAGTTCTTGAGCACGACGCAGGGAATCCCCACGGAGCCGGCATAGCACTCGGCGATAAAACTCTTTCCCGTGCCGACCGGGCCGCAGATCAGGTAGCCCATCGGGGCGCTCTCGAACTGGCCCCGTTTGATCGCCCGTGCATCACCCTCGAGCCGCTGCTTGGCCTCCGCGTGGCCGGCCACGGCGTCGAGCGTGAGCCGCGGCTGAATGAACTCGATGAGGCCATGGCATGACCGTTCGATCAGATCCTTCTTGCGGGCGGCAAACTCCGGACCATCCGGCTCGGTGCCCTCGCGCGCCGAGAGCGAGATCACCGCGCGGAGGCTCTCGAGGGTCAGGCCTCCCGAGAGGGCCGCGACCCGCTTGGCACTCTCCATCTGTTGTGGTGAAACGCCCGCCCCGGCCGCGGTGGCCACGGCGAATCGCTCCCGCTCGGCCGCATCGGGCATCGGCACGTCGATCGCCGTGATTGCCGGGTTCGTAACGAGCGCCGGATGCACCTCCGAGATATTGTCGGCCAGCAGCACCACGGCCACGTTCACTCGACGCAGCAGGGGATTCGTCGCCCAGCCGAGCACGCGGACCAAACGGCTCGCCCCGCTCCGCGATCCTGCCTCGCCGGAGGGCACGAGATACTGGGCATAGTCGAGCACGACCGCGATCCGCTTTCGCTGCTCGGGCGGATCGATCAGGTTTCGCTCGAGAAGGGCGTCGATGGCCGCGACGGCCTGATCCGGATCGCGGGGCCAGTTGGCCGCATTGCCGAGACGCTCCGTCAACCACTGGGCCATCGTCCGCAGCCGATTGGGATCAGGGCCGGCCAGCGGACGCAGCCCCTTGCCCACGTCATAGCCCAGCACGATGTCAAAGCGGCCAAACATCTCCCGGGCGAGAAAGTCGGGCACCGTGCCCCAGGCAGCGGTCTCGTCCACCCGGCCCTGGGCCACCGGCGCGGCAATCGGCACGAGATCGCGGACGTTGCCATGCAGCAGAAAAACGCAACTCGTCCCCGAGAGATAGGCATCTCCGAGCCGCTCTGCCCAGGCCGGACACCATTCGGGCAGAGCGCCCGAGCCGGTCGACGCAGCGGCCGTGCCGAGGCCGATAGCCATGCCCGCCGCCGCTGGCTGACCACCCCCGTTTGAGGCGGGGGCGGGCAAGGGCGGTCTGTCCGTCGTCGGCAAGGCAGGACTGGTCACGGTGGGCTGCTCCTGGTGCTCCTGGGTCGCGAGGGCGGCATCACGACGCGTGGCGTCGATCGCTCAGGTCGCCCGCTGGGTGGCTCGTTCGGATCCCAGCTCCTTGTCATCCGCCTTCACTCCTGCGGTCTCAGGCGTGACCATTCCCATCTCGATTTCAAATTCCCGAAGGGCGTTATCGGCCATCGCCTTCTCGACCGCTTCCTCCTGCTTGATGTTCTCCAAGCCTTCGCCGGAGAGATCGGCGGCCACGCGGACCTTCGCGCGATTGAGGCCGATCTTGTCCTGGATCACATCCTCGATCTGGCCGAAGTCGGTGGTGATGTCGAAGTTAAAACTCTGCGCCAACTTGGCGAGCTCCGCCTCGGCCCGCGAGAGCTTGAGGTCGGCATCATACTTCTGAATTTTGTTCTTCAGATCCGACAGCTTCTTGGTGGCGTGCTTGATCTTGGTGACGTTGTTGTTGTAGGCCGTCTCGTGGAGCTTGAGCTGGCCCTCGTTCTCGGCGAGCTGTTTCTTCGCGGCCTGGAGCTCGAGCGCAAACCTGGAAGCCGTCTCCCGTTCGCCGACTTGGAGATAGGCCTTGATCCGTGCCTCGAGCTGCGCGACATGCTGCCGGTCACCGTTGACCTGCCGCGTCACACGCTCCACGAGCGCCCGATACTGCTCCAGGCCTTCGCGGCCCTCCTTCATCTGGTCCACCGCCTTGTCGTACTCATACTGGAGTTGGGCGATGGGGTCGGCCGTCCAGAAGAAGTTGGCGACCTTGTTCATCTGGGCCGCGAGGGCCTTCCAGAGCTTGCCGAGGATCATGGCCGATGACTCCGCACAGGGGTGGACACGATGGTCGAAGAACGACCCATGGTGATACCGCTGCCGGGGGACAACGTCAATCAGCCTGCCGTATCGAACGGCGACGACGGAGCCGCGAATGCGCCGCCCCGAAGCGGCGGCGGGCGGCGATCGCGCCGAGCGACATGCCGATCACGGCCATTCCCACCGCCGTCGGCTCGGGCACGGCGGCCACGGCCCCGACGGCTCCCGAAGCTGCGTTGTAGACACCCTGATTGTAGAGCCCGGTGGCGATGAAGTCGGCCGCATCGAGGACGTCGACCACGCCGTCGTAGTTGAAGTCGCCCTGGATCCATGTCGCGGGGGCGCCGGTGTTGAACTTCCCGGCGGTGAGCAGGTTGGCCGCGTCGAGCACATTCACCTGCCAGTCCAGGTTGGTGTCGCCCGGGGCCGCAAAGGCAAACGACAGCGATCCGTTGCCGTTGTCGAGCCAGCCGACCGCACGAGACGTGCCCAAAGCCACGTCGGCAGCCGCCGTGCTCGACGTGATGCCACTCGTGCCGGTCCACAGGCCACCGGCACGGCCGGCGACGATCTCGTTGACCAGCTCCACAGCGGACAGGCCGCTGGCCACGGTCATGAATCCACTGGTCACATCAACAAGTCCGTTGGCCGAGAGATCCAGGCCCGCCACGGCGGTCACGACACGGCTGCCCACCTGCGCCGTACCACCGGCAATGACGGCCAGCGTGCTCGACGACAGTGCCGAGCCATTGGCCAGTCGGAGCACGCCCCCCTGCACCGTCGTGCTCGCGGTGAGGGTATTGGCCTGATCAACCACCAGCGTGCCCGCACCCGTCTTGACCACGGGGATCGTGCCCGAGAGCAGCGGATACCCGGCCTGGGTCTGCGTCTGCGTGCCGCTGGCCACGTCGATCGTGATCACCACGGGCGCCACGCCGTGGGTGAAGACGAGCTGCAGATCGTTGCCGCTCTGGGCCACGCGGAATGTGCCCGTCCCGAAGGCATTGGCAAACCCGCCCGTGCCGTTGGTGGGCGACGTGATCACGGTGAAGGCATCGGCTGAAAAGTTGGAGATTCCCCCGGCCGCCGTGGCGATGGTCCAGGTGTAGTCACTCGCAGCGCTGAAGTTCGCTGCCAGTCCGCTGGTGACCGGACTCGTCGAAGAAAGCGTCCAGAGATCGATGGAAAAGGGATCAGCCGATGTCGCAGCCACATCGAGCGTGCCCGCCACGGTCAACAGATCCCATCCCGAAGCCGCACCAGCCGTTCCCGTGGCATTGGCCACCTGCCAGTTGTACCGACCGCCGCCAGGCAGCGAGAGCGACTGCGCCGCCGTGAGCGTGCCGACACCATCACCCGGGGAGAGTGTGGCGCCGGCGGTCATCGTCAGGCTTCCGGCCGTGCCCGATCCGCCAAGCGCCCCGCCAATATTCACCGTGATGGCGCTGGCCGTGACATCGGTATTGGCCAGAAGCGTGCCCGCGTTGATCGTCGTCGCGCCCGTGTTGAGCGACTGGCCGGCGAGCGTCCATGAGCCCGTGCCTTCCTTGACGACACTGATCGTGCCCGCCACGTTCGCGGCATTATCCACGACCGCACCCGTCACTCGGCCATTTCCGGCGCCGCCCAGCACGAGCGTGCGGAGGCTCCCCGCCGTCGTGCTGATGGTGCCGCCGATCGTCAGGACTCCGGCAGCCGACTCGATCCGCGACGACGAGCCACCCGTCACGATCGTGATGCCGCCCGTCAGGGCATTCGAGCCGCTCGTGCTCAGGATCGTGGCGTTGCCGTTGTTCTTCGGAGCCAGCGTGATCGGATTGGCGAGCGACGCCCCCCCCGACACTTCCAGGCGATTCGTGGCGGTCGAGGGGTTGGCTCCAAGGCTTTGGATTTCGATCGGACTCGAGCCGATCCGGCCGTTGCCGCCGACTTGCAGCACACCGTCGCCGCTGGAGATGACGTACCGGCTGGAGTTGAGAGCGGATCCACCGCCGGAGAAGGCGAGCGTGCCGCCCCCCACCGTCGTGACATCGCCGTACGTGTTCGCGGCCGTCAAGGTAAGCGATCCTGTCCCCTGCTTCGAGAGACCGAGCAATCCACTGCCACCTCCATTGGCCATGACGCCGGCGAACGTGTCGGCGGTCGTGTTCGTGACGATCAGCCAACGAGTGGTGTTGCTGCCATTGGCGATCGTGCCGCTGCCAGCGAGTCCACCGGCGGCAAAGTCCTGCTCGCCGATGGCAAGCGTGCCGGCACTCACGGTCAGCGCGCCGGTCACCGCACTGGCGCCGCCCACCGGCGCGACCACGAGCATGCCATTGCCCGCCTTTGTAAACCCGCCCGCAGTGCCAGTGATTCGACCTACTGTCAGCGTGCCGGCACTCACCGTGGCCGAACGCTCGCCACCGACGAGCACAACGTCGCCCGTGCCCATGTTCAGGTCACTCGGTCCGACAAACGCTAGATCACCCGCCCACACCTGAGCGTTGCCGGCCCTCATCGTGACCGTTGCCCCGCTCGTGTTTCCCAGCGACCCGCCATTGACCGTGATCGTGCCGGTGCCGACTGCCGCTGCGGCATTGATGTTGAGCGTGCCCCCGTCGAGCCTCGTGCCGCCGGAATAGACG
>JBPCTA010000288.1:0-4713 GCA_051006595.1 Pirellulales bacterium | reverse complement strand
GGCGCTGGGCCGCTTCGATCACGCTCTTGCCGGCGGCTGTTTCCAGATCGGCGGGCTTCACTTCCCGAATGATGAGGCCCACGCTGTCGGGAACACTCACGAGCACCTCGAGCACCTCACGGTCCCAGGCCGGCAGCCGCGGACCGCGGCCCGTGGTCTCGGCCGTCTCGTCGGAGGCGGCCGTTCCAGCGCGGAGTTCGAGCATTCGGCTGCGGAGCACATCGCGAGAAAGGCCAAACCGTCGCGAGAGCCTGCCCAGCACCTGATCCTCGCGGAGGCGGCGCTGCGAGAGCGCCAGAGACGATCGCGAGGAGGCCGCTGCCAGCGCCTTGAGCACGCTTTCCGTCGAGGCAAGGGCCGCATCGTCACCGGCGTCGGCGGCGAGTTTGGCGAGCACCTCGTCCATGCGGTAGTCGAGCGGATCGCAGGCAGAAGTTACGAGCGATTCAAAGGCCTCACGCCCCTGGGAGATGATGAGATCGCAGGGATCGACGCCTGACGGCATGCGGGCGATTCGCACGTCGATGGGCTCCGCGAGGAGCACCTCGAGCACTTCGTTGGCACGTCGCCGGCCGGCGTCGTCGCCATCCAGCACGAGCACGATCCGGTCGGCATAGCGGCGCAGGAGTTTGGCATGCCGCTCGCCCAAGGCGGTGCCCAGCACGGCGACGACGTCGTCGATGCCCGCCTGTCGGGCGGCCAGGCAGTCGGTGTAGCCCTCCACCACGATCGCGCGGCGGGATTCCGTCATGGCATCGCGGGCGGTGTCGAGGCCGTAGAGCATCGAACTCTTGGAGAACAGCGGCGTTTCCGGCGAGTTGATGTATTTCGCCGAGTCGGGCCGCTCCCCTGGTAGCACGCGGCCCCCGAAGGCGACACACCGGCCCTGCGGATCGCGGATCGGAAAAATCACGCGGCCGCGGAAGCGATCGTACTGGCCAGAACGGTCCTCGCGTTCGATCGCCAGCCCGGCCTTCACCAGGTCGTCTCGGCTGACGCCGGCGGCCACGGCCTGCCGCAGGAGCCAGTCCCACGCCGGAGGAGCGAAGCCCAGTTCAAATCGCTGTATGGTCGCGGGGGTGAGGCCACGGCTGCGGAGATAATCGCGGGCGGGAGCGGCTTCCGGAGCCGAGCAGAGGCAGTCGCGGAAGCGATCGGCAGCCCATGACATCACCGATCGCAGCGCTGCCTTGTCGTCCGCCGGCAGGCCGCCGCGACCAACTGCCAGCGTGATCCCGGCACGGTCGGCGAGTTGTTCGAGTGCCTCGCGAAACTCGACCTTCTCCATTCGCATCACAAAGCTGAAGACGTCGCCGCCCACATCGCAGACCCAGCAGCGATAGGTCTGTCGCTCGGGGTTGACCTGCAGACTGGGACGCGAGTCTTCATGCCACGGACAGAGGCCGGTCATGGCCTTGCCTTGGCGGCGAAGCGCGATGTATGAGCCCACGACATCGACGATGTCGATCGCCTCGCGCACCCGCTCTTTGGCATCGTCTCGCGGCGCGGGCGTGGGCTGCTGGGGCGACACGGGAAGGCCTCTGAAAACAAGCTCACGGAAGATCACCAAGGAACCGACCGAATGTATGCCTCGCGAAAAAGCTGGTCAACGCCAGGATTTGCCGCCGCAGACGCCCCAGACTGCCGCCCAGATTGCCGACGGTTCGCCATTCAGGGTGTCGAGCCGGGGCGTTATCGCCGCTTCGGGGGCTTGGCGAAGCGAGGATCCTTCTTGCTGCCACGCGAGAGCACGTAGGCGATCAGATCGAGCGTCTCGTTTTCGTTGAGTTGATCGAGCAGGCCGGCAGGCATCAGGGATGTGGGCGATGACACGATCTCGTCAATCGCCGAGCGTTCGATCTCGACGCACGCGGTGGCGCTTTCGGGGTCGGTAACAACGACGATCTTTTCTGGTGATTCGGCGACAATCCGACCGGTCACCACCCGGCCATCCGAGGTCTGCACGATGCTCGCCCGGTATTGGTCGGACACGACCCGGCTGGGCTCGACGATCGCCTCGATGAGGTCCTTCACCTGGAATCGCCCGGCCGCCTGCGTGAGGTCGGGGCCGGTGGCCCCCCCGTCCCCGCCGAATCGATGGCAGACGATGCACCGGGCGGCGGCAAACGCCGTGCGTCCGTTGGCGAAATCGCGTGTTCCCGGTGCGAGGCCATGCTCGGCCGCCGCCAGCACGGCATCGACGGTCCAGGTGCGACCGGGGCCTTGCGGCTTCGGGAGCGGCGGCGGCACGTAGGCCGCGCGAATGCCGGTCGCCTCCAGGGCCAGCTTCTCCGTGTCAGACAGTCCGGCAAGGCTGTCGAGCTCCATGTTCGTCAGAAACTTCTGGAAGCTGTTGCCTCCCGCCCACGCGCGGGCCCGTGCAAACCAGGCCAGATAGGCCTTGCGGTCTGCCTCCGACCAGGACTCTTTCTCCGTCACGGTTCGTAGGGCGTAGGCATAGTGGATTTGAAGGAGGTCGGAACGATTCTCGAGCGTAGCCCGCACCGCGGCACCGTAGTCTGCGTTGCGCTCCAATAAGCGGCGGAGTTCGTCTTCGTCGGGTGCCAGGTTGTGAGCCGCCTGTGGCGCGACCGTCTCGCGGGCAAGGCTGGTGGTGGGCGGTGCGACGGCATTGCCCGAGCCGGTCGATGAACTGCCGAGCAGCGATACGAGCCTGGAAACGATGCCCGGCGCTCGCACGGCCACGAGCAGGCTCGCCAACTCGCGGTCGAGTTCGTAGGACCCGGTCGGAAAGATCGGACTGATCCGCTCGGCGATCCGGGCCTTGACATCGTCTGGCGGGTCGCCGAGCCGCACGATCGCGAGTTCGCAGGCTCGCGCGAGATCCAGTCGACCGGCATCGTCGAGCGATGTCGGATCGATGGAGTCGAGCGCCGCGAAGATGGCAGACTGCGCCTCGGGCTCCGCCTGTCTGGCGACGGCGATCGCGGCGGTGATACGGCCGACGGGATCGGCGATCGCCAGGGCCCTATCCTGCCAGCGATCGAGCGGCTGATGTTCGAGCGCCACGCGGGCCGCGTAGCGGATAAACCGGTCTGAATGCGAGAGTTGCGGCAGCGCCGCCTCGATGGCCGCCGCCGGATCGTCCAGTCGATGGTGATACGCTTCGAGGGAATGGCGGAGCTTCCGCTCGGACGCCCCGGCCTGCTCGCGGCCATCGACCGGCGTCGTGGGCTCCGATCCGATGTATCGCACGCGATAGAGTTCGCTCTGGCCTCCGCGTCCACCCACGGCGAAGTAGAGTGCGCCATCGCGGCCGACCGTCAGGTCGGTGAGCGGCAACGGCGTGCGTGAAACAAACTCCTCCTTCGTGGCCTGGTAGGAGGCGCCGTCGGGTGCGAGGTGAATCGCGTAGATCGTGCCGAAGGTCCAGTCGCAGACGTAGAGGGCCCGCTGGTATCGCGAGGGAAACGCCGTGCCGTATCCGAAAGCCACGCCGACCGGCGATCCGGGGCCGATGTCGACGACCGCCGGGAGGCTGTCGGGAAACGCCGCCGGCCACTTGCCGCTGCCGCTCCGCCAGCCGAGTTCGCTGCCGCTGGTGGCATGATTGACCCGCGTGGGGCGATACCAGGGCATGCCGAAATCCCACTCCATGTCGGCGTCATAGGTAAAGAGTTCGCCGTCGGCGTGAAAGGCCATGTCGTAGGGATTACGGTAGCCACTTGACCAGAGTTCCCATGTCTTTCCGTCGCGGTCGGTGCTGACGATAAAGCCACCCGGCGCAAGAATCCCGACGGCGTGCCCGTTGGCATCCCACATTCGCGGAATGATCTGATCTTCATCCCAGTTGGCCGGCAGCCGGCTCGAACCATCTGCGGCAAGGGTGACGCGGCGTTGCTCCGTCCGGATGCCTCCCATGGTTTGGGGCTCCGTGACGTTCGTGACGGCGAACGGCGGTTTGGTGTGGTTGCCGCAGATGACGAACAGTCGCTCCCCGTCCGGCGACAGCAGGATCGTGTGCGGGCCGTGCTCGCCAGCCCCGTCAAACTGCCGGAGCTTCTCGACCGTGTCGAGCATGTCATCGTGGTCGGAGTCGGTGACGCGATAGAGACCGCTGCCGGGCCCGCCGTTGCACACCACGTAGAGCGAGTCGAACGCCCAGAGAAGACCCTGCGCCGAGGTGAGCGGCACGGGAATCCGCTCCACGCGTGTCGGCGCCGAGCCATCCAGGGGCGCGGGGGTGATGCGAACGAGCCCCTTGTCGCCCTGATCGCTGGCAATCAGCCGACCCTGGCCGTCCGTCGCAAGCGAGACCCACGAGCCGAGCTCATCCCGCGGAACCGAAAATACCCGCTCCACCGCGAAACCCGTGGGAACGTGAAATGGCTGGGCCGCGTCGGATGGGTCCGCATCGCCGCGAGGCGCGCTCATCACGGTCGGCATGCGGTCTACAGCCTGTTCGAAGACTGCCGACGCCGATGGTTCCGCAGCCGCGGCCGCACCCGTTGCGAGCGATGCAGCGACGAAGACGGCGAGCGAGGCGAGCCAGGCGCGCGAACGGCCCTGCACGAGGCGATGAAACATCTGGGAAGCTCTCACGGGGAAAGTCCGGCGATCGAGAAAATGAACCGTGAAGAATGACCCGCCCCACGCTGCCGGTCAGCCAACGAGATTTTTGCAGCAGAGGCGATCTAAAGCAGCAGAGGCGACGTTGGAATCAGGAGAGGAGCCGGTCCACGCTCTCCAGCA
>JBPCTA010000287.1:0-4021 GCA_051006595.1 Pirellulales bacterium | reverse complement strand
ATGCACCCCTACGACATGGCCAATCCACCCGATGGCGCTGGCTGGATCGTGCAGATCGTCGGCCATCACTTCCACAATCAGGAACAGGGCAACGAGGGTGAGCAGTTCGTCAGGACGACGATCGTCCGCAACCTGCTCGGCAAGGGGGACGAGGTGCTCGTCGCGGCCGGCGAGAAGTCGGGCGAGTCGGTGCCCGTGTCTGACCTCGGCATCGGCTATCCGGTGCTCGTGCTGTCGTCGCCGATCCGCAAAGAGCAGGTGAAGACGGCGCAGGCGGCGGCGGGCATCACAGGTGGGCCCGGCTTCGACGGCGGACCCGGCTTTCCCGGTAGGCCTGGTGGGCCGGGCTTCGAAGGCGGAGCTGGGGCCACGGCCGACCCCTCATCCGGCCTGATCGATCTCAAACGGTACGACTTCATTCTGCAGTTTGTCTGGAAGCCCACCACGCCCGGCTCCAAGCTCCCGCCCCCCGCCGCCGACGCTGCGATGGAACAAGCCGCCCCCTGAGCCCCCGGTCGATATCACCATGCCACAACTTCCGGAACAGCTTCGGCCCCTCGTCTTGGCCATCGCCAAGTATCACTTCTGGATCCTGGCGGTCATCGTGCCGCTGGTGCTGGTGCCGCTGCTGTTTCTGGGAACCGGCAGCCTCGACTCGCGGATCTCGGCGCAGAAATCACAGATCGAGAGCCGCGTGTCGGCGCTCAAGGGCGTGCAGGGGATTGCTGAGCACCCCAACGAGGGCTGGTCTGAGGCGGTCGAGGCCCAGACCCAGAAAATCCAAGCCGAGACGCTTGCCGAATGGACTCGGTTCTGGGAGGACCAGAAGTTTTTGCGGGTATGGCCCGCGAAACTCGGCGACGCATTCGTGAAGGCCGCGGAGAACCTCAAGCCGGGCGCGAGCCTCGTTCGCCCGCTCCTGCTCCGCTATCAAAACACGGTGCCCGACCTCGTCCGCGAACTGCCGGCTCGCATGGGCGCCGACGACCTGATGCTCGAGGGCTCCGTGGCCGGCGGCGGACCCGAGGGGGAGATGGGTCCGCGGGGTGGTCGGCCCGGGTTCGGCGGTGAGTTTGGTGGACCGCGTCCCGGCATGGCAGGGCCTGGTGGGGCGGCGATGTCCGCGGCGGTCGTCAACTGGAACTCGGCGGACCAGCGGCGGATATTCGAATCCTTCCGCTGGGAGAAGGCACCTTCGACCACCCAAGTGCTGCTGGCGCAGGAAGAGCTCTGGGTCTACGGCCTGCTCTGCGATGCCATCAAACGGGCGAATCAGGGGGCGGCCGGGGCTTTCAACTCGCCGATCACCGCGGTCGAGGAACTCGCCGTGGGATACCTCGCAGCCGAGGACCAGCCCGGCGGACAGGGTGGGGCGCGCATCTTTATGCCCGTGGCCGCAGCTGCCGGTGGTGGTGGCGAGATGGAGGGCATGCCGCCCCCCGGAATGCCTGTGGATATGGCCGCTGGGATGGAAGGTGGAGCGGCTGGTCGCCCCGTACATCCGCGGTTCGGAGGCGGCGGCGGTCCGATGATGGGCCGCGGGGAGTTCCCCGGCCCCGAGGGTGGCGGGGATCCCGCGGGAGTTCCGGCCGGTTCACCTGACGACGCGCTCCGGGAATGGATCTATGTGGATTTCTCGGGCAAGCCGCTCACCGCGGCGGAGGTCGCCTCGTCGCCGGCCGCCAAGATGGTTCATCTGATGCCGTTCGTGCTGCGGGTCGTCATGGACCAGCGACGCCTCGACGCGCTGCTGGCCGATCTTGCTGCCGCACCCTTGCCGATTGACGTGCGGCAGGTGCGAATCAACGTTGGTTCCCAGGCAGGCGGAGGATTTGGCGGCGGTGGAGGCATGGGCAGGCCGCAGGAGTTCTCGGCTCCTGTCGGCCCGGCCGACGCCTCGGGACGCCGACCGTATGACGTGATCGTCGAGCTGCGAGGCTCTGTCGGCCTGGCGCCGCCCCCAGACAAGACTGTGATCGGCGGCGAACAGCCTGCGGCCGTGGAGGGCGGAGCATGAAGCGACCCAGTGTGAAGTTCAACAAGGATGCCATCGGCGCGTTTCTCCTCAACCATTGCGAGAAGCTGGTGGTGGGTTTGGTGGGGCTCGTGGCGCTGGGACTCGCGTGGGGCGGCCTCAACGCCCTGCGACTGAAGGCCGTGGGCAAAGACGAGACCCCGGAAGCCGTGTCGCGGCTCACGGCCGACGCGATCCGTCATATCGACGCTGCGGCCAAACCTCCCGCCGACGCGAGCCGCAAGGGTGGCGAACTCGCCCTCACGATCGACCCCTGGCGGCCGCAGCAGGTGAAGATCGCCACAGCGCCTCAGGCAATGGTTCTGGATCGCCCGCTGTTTCAGGAACTCGGTAAGCGGGCGAAGCCGAGCGTGCTTCCGATCGAGGACCTCCAGGCGGTCGCTGGCGTCGCCGTGTTCGCCGACCAGACCGATCCCAATGCGATGATGCCGATGGGCCGCGGGCCGGGTGGCTTCGGCCGGCCGAACGAACCGGGCATCGATACCGAACGGCCGACTCCACAACGTCCGGGCAAGCAGCGGCGGCCGAAGCGGGGCGAGGAGCAGCCGGTCGAGCAGCCGCCCATGCCTGAGTTCAACCCGGCGATGGCCATGCCGCGCGGCAAGGTGGTTCCCTACGTCGTCGTCACGGGACTGGTGCCGGTGGCCAAACAGCGCGACGAGTTCAACCGCTGCTTTGCGACGGCGGGCCTCCGCGACCCGCAACTCGACCGTCCGAGGTGGAGCCAATACCTGGTCGAGCGGAGTCTCGTGACCGCCGGAGGAGCACCGCGCTGGGAGCGGCTGAAGCTGAAAAACATCGACATCAACGGCCAGCCGGGGGGCATGGCCCCCATGCAGCCCAATCAGCCCGCCGAAGTCATGCAGCAGGAGGGGCTCCCGCCCACGTTCCTGCTGGGCACCGAGGAATCCGACATCGGGTACGTCGCGGGACTGCCCCAGCGGATCGACGACGGCTGGGGCAGCGACATCATTCATCCATGGTTTCGGCCGCAGCTCAAGAAGATGCTCGAAGAGGCGGCGCCCGGAATGCTGGGTGACCAGACGGCCGTTCCCATCCCCCCGAAGGAGCTCCTCGCATCGCCTGACGAGTTCGAGGGAAAAGTTGGGCTGCTGTCCGGACTGCAACTGGTGGGCGAGCCGGAGCGCGGGCCGGGACTCGTGGCCTTTGCCGTGAAATCAGTCGATGGGTCCGTCTCATTTCCCGTCGATCCCAGTGGCACCGGCGGGCGGCCGGTGTTCGCGATGTCTTCCAACTGGGCGCGAACCCTCGAACTCGACAACGGGCCCAAGACCGACACGCCCTGCACGCTCCGCGTGCGGATGGAGATGCTCGGCCAGATGACGGTGGCGCACATTCTGGGCATCACCTACGCCGGGGAGGATGGCCAGCCCGGCGAGGAGATCACCGATCCCGTGCCGTTTCCGCTTTCGGTCGTGGCGGGAGGCGGAGGGGAGTTTGGCCAAGGCGGTTTCGCGATGGGAAACTGGGGGAATGGAGGCGCAGGCCTCGAGGGAACGGAGTTTCGGTTGTTTCGCTTCGTCGATACGACCGTCACGCCTGGCCAGAAGTATCGCTATCGCGTGCGGCTCTCCGTGCACAATCCCAACTTCGGCCTCGACCGCCGGCATCTCGATGACGCCGCGGCAGCGAAAGGTGAACTGCTGACCTCGAAGGAGAGCAACGAGACGCCGCCGGTGGCCGTGCCTGAGCCCATGTCGCTTCTCGTGCGCACCTTCCCGAAGGACGAGACCAAGCGGCTCAGAATGAAACCGGGTTCGGTGGAGGTGATCGTCATGGCCGCCAGCGAACAAACCGGCAACTACTCGCTGCGTGGACTGCTGACCGAGATCGGTGGGCTGGCGAACGTCGATGCCACGCTCAACAAGCCCGGCGATACCCGGGTGCGAGGCGAGGACGCCGTCACGAACCGCGCGCTCGTCGATATCCGCGGACGTCAGGAGGAGCCCGCCAAGGCCACCGGAC
>JBPCTA010000286.1:0-6032 GCA_051006595.1 Pirellulales bacterium | reverse complement strand
GCCAGGGGGTCCCCATGACGAACCGGTCGGAGAGCAGTTTGTTTTCCATGTAAGGCCAGCAGTTGACCACAAATGTTCGGTTCGGGGATTGGGTGCCGAGGGGGAAATACCTCTTTGCGCTCAGGTGATTGTGCATCGCGAGCCCCCACTGCTTGAGATTGTTGCTGCACTGCGACCGTCGCGCCGCCTCGCGGGCGGATTGCACGGCGGGGAGGAGCAAGCCGATGAGCGTGGCGATAATCGCGATCACCACCAAGAGCTCGACAAGGGTGAAACCACCGATCGGGCGACGGGACCGTGAGCGGCGGAAGAAGGTCGCGACGAGACAAGGCATGGCGTGATTCATGATCCCTCCAAACACGTTCGAAGGCAGTAGTTGCGCGGTGCGGTTGGCCCCCGTTCCTGCATGATTCATGGTATCTGACGCGTCGTTCTCTGGCATCGCAAAAACTTGCGCAACTAACATCGTCGGTGTTAGGCGGAAGGCCTGTCGCCTACCGGGCCGGCAGCCAGACCGTCATCTCCGTGTCGCCACGGTTTCCCCAGGCGTAGTACGGGATGAAGGTGAGGTCGATGGGCCGCGGAGAGAACGGTTGCACCGTGCGGTAGAGTTCGTTCGGCGGCCATTTCTCCCGGCCGGTCGCCTGCCCCTTGGCGACGAGCGCGACCGCCGTCGTGCCGGCGATGGTCGTGGGCCGGGGCGTGATCGAGCCAAGCGACTCCGCCAGCGAGAGCGTCACGTCGTCGAGCCGCACGCCCTCGGGGAGATCGTTCGACTCCAGGCAGTAAATCAACGGTCCACGGCGGAGGGTCACCTGGCCGAATGCCTCTTCAACGGCCGGATGCGCCTCGACAAATGCCGGGGCCATGTCGAGCGAGAGATCGAGGCGGTCTCCGGCCTGAAAGCGGCGGGTGATGGCGGCGTAGGTTCCCGGAGTGATCGCGAGATCGATCGGACTGCCGTTCACGCGGATCGTCGCGCCGCCGGCCGGCAGCCAACCGGGGATCCTCAGCTTGATCGTGATCTCCCGCTCGGGGGCCTCATCGACCGCGATGCTCACATCACCCGACCAAGGGTAGTCGGTCTCCTGCCGGAGCCGAATCCGTCCGCCGTCAATCCACTTCGTGTCGAGCGTGCTGGCGGCGTAGAGGTGAACCCACAGGGTTCCCGGCGAGAGCGCGTAAATGTAGTTGTGTGCCTCGGCGATCGTGCGGACGACGTTGGGCGGGCAGCAGAACGACGACGGAATCGTCGCCATGCGGGTCCGCGACCACCGCATCGGCACGCGGAAATCGTGCAGCTTCCGGAGCGGGTTCACGTAGAAATAGCTGCGGCCGTCGAGGCTCACGCCCGGCAGGATGCCGTTGTAGAGCGTCTCTTCGAACAGGTCGGCGTATCGTGCCTCGCCCGTGAGTAGCAGCATCCGCCACAGCCACATGCCGTAGCCGATGGTGGCGCAGGTCTCGTTGTAGGCGGTGAGATTCGGAAGCTGGTAGTCGCGGCCATAGGCCTGATGCACCGTTTTGATCGAGGCATGCTGCGTCGAGGGCACGCCGTCGGGCGACGCGCCGTCGTAGATCGCTCCGGTCATGCCCGTGACATACCGCTTATGGGAAGCCACGTCCCGATCGATGGCGAGGAGCGGTGCGAGCAGCGTCTTGTCGCCATCCTCGGCGTAGAGATCGGCCACCCCCGCATAGAGATAGTTGCCGCGGACCGCGTGGCCGACCGCCGCGGTCGCCTCGCGAACAGGGACTCGATCCTGGTTGTGGTCGCTGCCGACTTCCGGGGGAACGAGCGATCGAATATCGATGAGCCGTTTGGCCAGTTCGAGATAGCGGGGATCCCGGGTGGTGCGATAGAGCTCGGCCACACCCATGCAGTGACTGGGGCAGATGGCGTTGCGGGCAAGTTCCTCCGGCTTCTCGCGGGCGAGCTTCTCGAGGTAATCGGCTGCCTTCCGGCCGCAGTCGAGCAGCGAGGTCTTGCCCGTGGCCCGGTGATGCACGCACGCGGTCGTCATCAGGTGGCCCATGTTGTAGGTTTCGAAGTGCTCGCGATCGGCAAACTCCTTCGGAGGATCGGATCGACGTCGCTGACGGATGATCGTGGGCGTGTGGAGGTAGCCGTCCTCCCGCTGGGCCTTCGCGATCACGGCGATGATCTGGTCGACGTCTGGCACCGTGGACGGCTGCCTCGATGATGCAGGGTCTGGGGGAGCCACGGCTTCGGCCTGCACCAGCGCCTCGAGCCATTTCAGGAAATCACCATCGTTGAAGGGCGGCCCGTGCGGTCGGCCATCTCCCCTGCCCTCTCCCTCGCCGGCGGCCATGAGGAAGTTGTCCCAGGCATGGCTCTCCGTGGGATCGCGGAGCACGTCCCAGAGATACGGGATCATCGAACCGCGGCAGGCGGCGAAACGCTCGCCAAGCAGTCCGCCCGTCCAGCGGACGTCGTCGAGATCGGCCATGTACATGACCGATTCGGGCGATCGGGTGGTATCGACGAGGCCGCGGTCGCCGGCCCACGCCGCGCCCGTCGCCACCGTGATGATGGCACCGAGCGCCGTCGCCGACCTGACGGAGATGGTCACCGCCTTCGACGACGAGCCACCGCCGCCGCTCCACCAGCCAGGCCCACGAGAGCCATGACGCTCATGCTTGATGGCTCGGGCACGGCCGCGACTGTGCCGAGAGCTCCCGAAGGAGCATTGTAGATGCCCTGATTGTAGAGGCCGGTGGCGATAAAGTCGGCGGCGTCGAGCACGTCCACCACGCCGTCGTAGTTGAAATCGCCCTGTAACCACGTCGCCGGAGCGCCGGTGTTGAACTTGCCCGAGGTGAGGATGTTGGCCGCGTCGAGCACGTTCACCTGCCAGTCGAGATTGGTGTCGCCCGGGGCAGCGAAGGCGAAGGAAACCGAGCCCGAGCCGTTGTCGAGCCAGCCAACCGCACGGGGGGTGCTCAGGGCCACAGCGGCGGCCGCGGTGCTCGATGTGATGCCGCTGGTGCCGGTCCACAAGCCGTTGTTCCGGCCCGCGATGATCTGGTTGACCAGTTCCGTGGCCGAGAGGCCGCTGGCCACCCGTACGAATCCGCTGGTCACGTCAACGAGGCCGGTGCCCGAGAGATTCAAGCCTCCCACCGTGGTGGTGAGAAAACTGGCCACCTGCGCCGTGCCACCGGCTACGACGGCCAGCGTGCTGGAGCCGAGGGCCGAGGCATTGGCCACCTGCAGCACGCCCCCCTGCACCGTCGTCGAGCCCGTGAGCGTATTGGCCTGGTCCACCACCAGCATGCCGGCCCCGGTCTTGACGACCGGAGTCGTTCCCGAAAGGAGCGGATAGCCGGCCTGAGTTTGCGTCTGGGTGCCGGTGGGCACGTTGATCGTGATCACCGCCGGTGCCGCCCCACGCGTGAACACGAGGTTCAGATCGTTGCCGCTCTGGGCGATGCTAAACGTGCCTGAGCCGTAGGGATTGGAGAAGCCGCCCGTGCCGTTCGTGGCCGAGGCGACGATCGAGAACTTGTCGGCGGCGAAGTTGGTGATGCCACCAGCCGCCGTGGCGATTTTCCACGTGTAGTCCTGAGACGAGCTGAAGTTGGCCGCGTTGCCGCTGACGTCGGGCCCCGTGCCGGAGAGCGTCCAGAGGTTGATTTTGAAAGGGTCGGCCGTCGTCGAATCGATCGACAGCCCTCCCGCGACGTTGATGAGATCCCAGGAGTTTGCCGCCCCGGCAACGCCCGTGCCGCTGAGCATCTGCCAGTTGTAGTTGGCGCCGCTCGTGAGCGAGAGCGATTGACTGAACGTCAGCGTGCCCGGGCTCGCGCCCGGCGAGAGCGTGGCGGCAGAGGCGAGCGTCGTGAGGCCGCCCACGGTGCCGGTGCCCCCGAGCGTCGCTCCAGAGGCAACGCTCACCGCGCCCGTGGCGAGCGACTGGTCGCCGTTGATCAGAAGGGCGCCGGCCGAGACGGTGGTGGCACCCGTGTAAGAGTTGGAACCGCTCAAGACCCACGTGCCCGCCCCCGCCTTCGTGACGGAGAGCACGTCGTTGACCGCGTCGATGCCATTGGTGAGTTGGCTCGCCACCGTGTTCTTCGCCGTGCCGGCCCCGCCCAGCGTGAACCCGCGGGCTCCGGTGCCCGACAGCAAGTTAGCCCCGCCAGCGCTGCCAAACGTGACCGCGCCAGCGCCGGTCGACTCGAGTGTGGCCCCTCCGGCACCGATCGTGAACAGTCGGTCGGTCGAGGAGTTGCTCGCGCCGGTGTGGCGGAGCACGCCCCGGTCGAGCACGAGGTTCGCGGCGTCGCCCGACGACGAGCCGAGCGTGCTGGGCGCGCCGGCGTTCGACACCTGGCTCACCGACAGCGTGCTTGCAAAGACGATCCCGGTCGTGCCGGTGTAGGAGTTGCCGCGTCGCAAGGCGATGCCGTTCTGGGCGGTGACCATCGTCGCCCCCTGAATCGTGGTGGCCCCGGAATAGCTTTGGCTCCCGTTCAGAATGACGGTGCCGCCGTTTCTATAAGCCACGGTGTTGGCTCCAACGCTCGCGTTCGCGTTGAGCGTGAGCGTTCCCGAAAGACCTCCCCAGTTGTAGCCGGCCGTGCCCGGCGTCACGATGCCGGTGTAGGTCATGGTACCGTCGCTCGCCACGCTCATCCCCGAGGCCGTGGCGAGCGAGCCGGTCGCGCTGAAGTCGAGCGAGGCGGCGGAATCCGACTGCGGCAGGGCCAGGAAGCCCGTGGAGTCTGCTGTCAACTTCGAGGCGAACGTGTCAAAGCCGGTGCCGGTGGTGCCGAGTGCATAGGAGACACCGCCTCCGGAGTTGGCGGTGATCCCCGAGGCGTTGCCGTACGAGCCTGCGGTACCAAATACGAGCAGGCCGCCGGCGGACGTGATGCTCCCCGAGATCGTGTTGAAGGCGTTGTTGAGTTCGACGCGGCCGGTGCCTCGCTTGATGAAGCTGCTTGCCGTGTACGGATCAGCTGCCGCGTCGAGGGCGTTGACAACGGATCCCGAGATGATTGTCAGCCCTGGACCGTCGATCGTGAAGATTCGGCCGACGAGATCGGAAGCCGTGGTGATGGCGATGGCCGGCGATGCGGTTCCCCCGGCCATGGTGAGCGTCTTGCCGGCGATCAGGGCGTTGCCAAAGGCTCGGTTGTTGTTGCTCTGGCCGACGGTGGTGTTGAGTGTGAGCGAATGCGAGCCGGTGACGGCGATGGGGTTGCCCATCTGGAGGCGGGTGTTCGAGAGCACCCGGGCGTCATCGTCGGAGCGAAGCTCGGCCCCCCAGTCCTGCACGTTGTTGTTCGACATCGTCACCTGCCCAAGGCCCAAGGCATTGTCCGCAGCCAGCAGGTAGCCCTGCCGGTTGATCGTGACGCCGGCGGTGCTTGTCTGCGATTGGAGAATCGCGTACGTGGCGCCGGGGTTGGCGTTGTTGGCACCGAGAACCAGTGAAGAGCCGCTCGCGCCGGTATTGTTCCACCGTGCGTTGATGACGGTGGTCAGCGACGAGGTGCCAGACGTGTCGCGGAAGACGTTGAGTTGCAACTGGTAGCCCGTCGTCGGCGAAGCGACGTCATAGAGTTGGATCGTCGAGGTCGAACCCGAGCCGATGGTGAGCGAAGGGCCGCCGGTCATGAGATTGGTGATGGCTCGAGCGCCGCCCGTCATCCCAAGATTGCCGGCGAGGATCACGCTCTGCGTGCTGGCGGCCGAAAAATCGACCGCGTCCCCGAGCACGACCGCCGCCGAGATGCGATTGACCGATCCCGCGACGCCGCCGCTTGTGATCGTGGCGTTGGCGGCATTCGAGTTGAGGATCAGATTGCCCCCGGTGGTGTTGACGTCGGTGGTGACGGCGGCGGCGGTGCCTCCAAACGTGATCCCGCCGACGGTCACGTCGGTAGCCCCGAGGTCGAGCGTGAGATTCCCGGTGAGCCCGATGCTGAGGTTCGCGGTGTCGTCGGCCGTGATAGGGGCCCCCGTGTTGGGATCCCAGTTGGCGGGGTCGGTCCAAGACTTC
>JBPCTA010000285.1:0-9169 GCA_051006595.1 Pirellulales bacterium | reverse complement strand
GTTCGAGGCCGAACCCGCCAGGTGGAAGTTTCTCACCTGTGATCTGAAGCAGATCGAGCAGGTGGGTCAGCGGGTGTTTCGGCTGCCGGTGGAACTCGGGGTTCATTCCGAGCGGGGCGTCGTCTTCGATCGAAGGGGACGGCTCCGCGGCGGCTACCATCTCCTGCAGCCCGACCGCGTGGACCTGCTCGTGAAGTTGATTTGCGACGTGCTCGCCGAGTCGGCGGATGCCGTGGGCGATCCCTCGAAAACCCCCGCTGAGGTGACGCCATGACCGCCCTCTTCGCGGACGCAGTGGGGGCCGTGTCGGCAGGCGTTCATCCGCTGGCCACCACCAACGCGGTGCTCAACTCCATCGCCACGGTGCTCCTCGTGGCGGGCTGGCGATGCATCAAGCGGGGCAACGTGCGGGGCCATCGGGCCGCGATGGTGGCGGCGTTTCTCGTGTCGGCGGTCTTTCTGGTCTGTTACCTGACCTACCACTGGCTCGTGGGGCATGTCCCGTTCCGCGGCCAAGGGGCCGTCCGGCCGGTCTACTTCGCGATCTTGATCTCGCACATCCTGCTGGCTGCGGCGGTGCCGGTGCTCGCCCTCCGGATGTTCTATCTCGCTTGGCGGGGCCGGTTCGACGCCCACCGTCGCCTTGGCCGGGTGGCCCTGCCGATCTGGCTGTACGTGTCGGTAACGGGTGTCGTCATCTATCTGATGCTCTACCACTGGTTTGCCTGAGGCCGCGGGGACGGGCCCTGCTATCATTTCAAGGAGTGGATCCCATCGGAGACCGCGGCATGCGAGAGGCCCTTCGATCCGTTGTTCCGTCCTGGCGGACGCTGGCCGTCTGCCTTGTGGCCGTGGTGGTGCTGGGCGGCGGCGATGCGATCGCCTGCCCCAACTGCAAGGACGCCGTCAACACGTCGGATCCGGAGGGGCTCAATATTGCGAGGGGCTACTTCTATAGCATCCTCATCATGCTTGCGATGCCGTTCACGCTTGCCGGATCGTTTGGCGTCTATGTCTGGCGGGAGATGCGTCGGCAGCGGGCTCAGGAGGCGGCCGCGGCTGCGTCCGCATCCGCCGCCGAATCCCGCCCGGAGCCCTTGTGAGCGACGACCGCCGCCACCGCGAGGTCGAGTGGCTTCACGCGAACGCCCCAGCGTCCGCGGTAACCGAGGCGAACGCCCCAGCGTCCGCGGCCAGATCGTCACGGCCACCGCGAAACTATCTCGCTCCTTCCGAGCGGCGGCGGCTCTTTTGGCTCGTCATGCCGGCTGCGGTCGCCGTCATGCTGGTGGCGGGATGGATCGAGCGCAGCTGGTTTCCTCGGCAGGGAGCCGTCCCGCAGGTCGATACGCGGCTCGCACGCCTCGAGAGGCCACGGCCGCAGGGCGACGAGGTCGTGATCGAGCGGCACGAGGAGCCTCTCGAGCCGGAACCTGCGGCGGACCTCAGCGCATCCCTCGACTCGCTCGCGCGGGTCCGAGACGCCACGTTCTTCCGTGAGGCCGACAACGACGCCTGGTTTCAGACCTGGAACACGCTGCGGGAGACGGGGCTGGCCGGACTGCGGGCGGCTCGGACGAGGGCGGTGAGTTTCACCGAACTCTTCGGTCAGCCCACGACGTTCCGCGGCCATCTCGTGCGGATGCGGGGCACCTTTCACCGGCTGGAACGGCTCAAGCCGCCTCCAAACGACTACGGCATCGAGGACTATTGGCAGGGGTGGATGGAGCCGGCCGGTGGGCCTGCGTCGCCGGTGGTGGTGCAGTGTTTGACGCTTCCCGAGGGCATGCCCTCCGGGATGCGGATCGACGAACCCGTCGATGTCACGGGCTATTTCTTCAAGAACTATGCCTACAACGCGTCGGACACGATCCGGGTCGCGCCGGTCATCATGACGCTCGAGCCCATGTGGCGGCCGCGGGTCAAGCCGCCTGCCGGAGCCGCGGGCGGGCCAGGCGGCGTCACGCTCGTGGTGGCGGCCACGCTGGCCACGCTCATGGCGGCGACGTGGTTTGGCATGCGGACGGCTGGTCGGCGGCCGGCACCGCGGCGCGGAGCAGGCAGACACGACATGACGATGCCGCCACTGATCATCGCCGTGTCGCTGGCGGCCCTGGCCTGGCCTCTGGCCACGGCCGCCATGGCGAGCGGCGACGAGCCGGCCATGAGCCTCGAATCGTTTCTCGATTCGAAAGCGATTGACGCGACAGACCGCGAGGTCCTCGTCGCCGCCGGCCCGTGGAGCGACGAGCAGGACCGCATGCTCGTGCGGGTGATGGCCCGGATGACGGCCCCGCCATCGCTGGTCGCTTCGTGGCGGGCAGCTGCCGTGCCGGTGGCGGAAGGCGGCACGGCGCCCGCGATCGACGACCGTTTCGTGAAGATCACCGGTCGCGCGATCTTCGTCGCACCGTGGGATCTGCCGCCTGCAGCCGCCGCACTCGCCGGCCGATCGACCTACGACCTGGTGCGGATCGTGGACGAACGGGGAGCCATCGTCGACGTGGTCACGTCGCGGGCGGCCCGCGGCTTGAAGCGGTGGACCTCGATCGACGAGCCTGCGGCGGTGATCGGCCTGCCGCTCGCCACCGGGCCAGGGCCGGAGCTGGTCGCCCCAGAATCCGCGTCGGAGCCGTGGCCACCGACACCGCACGACCTGCTCGTGGCGGCGACGGTCGTGGAGTGGTATCCGCCGACGGAACTGGGGCGGCTGGGGATGAACTACGGCCTGTTCGATGGCGTGGTGGACGGACGCAAGATCGATGCCGCCGAGGCCGACGCCTTCTGGGGCATGATGGCTTCGGCACGGCGGACGACGCCCTCCGAGATCGCGCGGGCTGCCCGTGGGACCACCGACATGATCCCGCTCATCGATCCGGCCCGAAAGTGGTTCGCCACGCATCGTGGTGAGCCGGTGGTGATCGAGGGTGTGGCCCGGCGGGCGACACGGATCTCAGTCGATCCCGAACGTCGTGGCGTTGCGGGCGATCACTACTGGGAAGTGGTGGTCTTCGTCGATACGCCGCCGATCAAGATTGGTGAGCGCATCCAGGAGCGGTATCCGGTCGTCTGCTGTGTGTCGTCGCTGCCGGAGGGCATGCCATCGGGCGAGGGCATCAGCGAACGCGTGCGGGTGCCCGGCTTTGCCTTCAAGCGATACAGCTACCCGCTCGAGGATGCCCTGATCTCATCGTCGCAGGGCGACGTCGAGATCAAGGGGGAACGCCGATCAACGCCGCTCGTGATCGGGCCGGGCGTGGAGTGGAGAGCAACGCCGTCGCCGGCCGGCGTCTCGAATCTGCTGTTCGGCGTCTTCGCGGTCGTCATGGGCGGGCTGGCGGCGATCCTGGGCTATGGCGTCTGGTCGGCTGGACGCGACGCGAGGCGTGCCGAGCGGATCCGCCGCGAGTCGATGCCGGACCGGTTCGAACTCCCGAACGAGTGAGCTGGGCCCCCCCTTTGCGCCGAACGGCATCTGGCTTCAGATAGTGGCCCTTTCCGGCCTCCCCGCCCCCACACCCTCCCGGAGTCCTCTCCATGCGACGCGCGAAGATCTCGATCATCGGTGCCGGCAACGTCGGCGCGACCACCGCCCACTGGTGCGCTGCCGCCGAACTGGGCGATATCGTCCTCCTCGACATCCCCGCCACCGAGGGCATGCCGGCCGGCAAGTCGCTCGACCTCTTCCAGGCCTCGCCGATCGTGGGCTTCGATGCGCGGCTCACCGGCACCACCGAGTGGGCCGACACTGCCGGCAGCGACGTCGTCGTGGTGACGGCGGGGATCGCCCGCAAGCCCGGCATGAGCCGTGACGACCTCCTGGCGACCAACGCGAAGATCGTGGGCGACGTCGCCGCGAAGATTCGCGAGACGAGCCCCGAGGCGGTGGTGATCGTGGTCTCGAATCCGCTCGATGCGATGGTGCAGCGGACCTTCCAGGTGACCGGATTCCCGGCCGCCCGCGTGATCGGTCAGGCGGGCATTCTCGACACGGCCCGCTACCGCGCGTTTCTCGCGATGGAGCTCGGCGTCAGTGTCGAGGACATCTCGGCCATGCTGCTGGGCGGCCATGGCGACACGATGGTGCCGATTCCCAGCTGCACGAGCGTGGGCGGCATTCCGGTGACTCAGCTCGTGCCGGCGGATCGGCTGGAGAAGATCGTCGACCGTGCCCGCAACGGCGGCGCCGAGATCGTCTCGCTGCTGAAGACCGGCAGCGCCTACTACGCTCCCGCGGCCGCCACGACCCAGATGGTCGAGGCCGTGGTCAAGGACAAGAAGCGGCTGGTGCCGTGCGCCGCATACTGCGACAAGGAGTATGGTGTCGGTGGCTACTTCGTGGGAGTGCCCGTGGTGCTCGGCAGTGCTGGCGTGGAGAAGATCATCGAGCTGGATCTGCTGCCGACCGAACGAGCCGGACTCGACAAGAGCATCGCCGCCGTCAAGGAACTGGTGGCCGCGATGAATCGGCTCACCGGCACGGCCTGAGCGGCAAAACGCCCGCCCCGACTTCGTGGCTTGCCCCGCTTGCCAGGCCGAGGCGGCGGTCGGCGCGTCGGTAGTCCGCTGGCGTTGCCCGGGTGGGAGCGTTGCGATAGAAACCGCCGTCCCCGTCGTCGGCGAGCCAGGCGGTTGTTCCGCGGTCCGCGACATACCTTCGAGGTGCGATCCATGAATGGCCGCCAGTCTCCACGGGCTTCCCGCCGCAAGCAGCCCGGCGTCGTGGCGTCCCGTCACCAGCGGCACGCCGTGCCCGACTGGACGTCTGGCATGCCGGTCTTCGTGCCGCAGGGATATGAGGCCGGCTACGACTATCCGCTGCTCGTCTGGCTCACCGATCCCACGTCGACCGGCTTCGATCTGGGCCGCGTCATGGCCCGCCTCAGTCTGCGAAACTTCGTGGCCGTCCAGGCGACCGGCGGCTCGACGGCGGTCTGGCGGGCGATCGATCGGGTCGTTGATCGACTGAGCATCCATCCGCGGAGGATCTGGCTCGTCGGGCATGCCGCCGGTGGGACCGAGGCCTTCCGCGTCGCCTGCCGCCATCCCGAGTCGTTTGCAGGAGCCGTCTCGCTCGGTGGACTGTTCCCGCTCGACGAGGCGATCTTCTCCCGGATCGACGCGGTTCGTCGCATGCCCATGCTCCAGTGCTGTTCGACCGCACAGGCGGCCGCCGGCGCCGACCACACCGATCGCACGCTGCGGCTGTTTCATGCAGCCGGCGCCATGCTGGCCATGCGGATCTACCCGGGTGCGAACGATCTTTCGAAGGCGATGCTCGGCGACGTGAACCGTTGGCTCATGGAAGAGACCTGCGGTGCAACGACCGGGCAGCCTGCGCATTCCGCCGGCTAGCGCCGCAGCCTTTCGCTCGCCACGACTTTCGTTGTCTCACGGAAAGGATTCCCATGACACGTGCGTCAGACCACCATGTCCGAACCGCGGATGACGACGAGGCGTCGGCAGGCCCGCGGATCCTTTCGCTTCCCGCTGCGCAGGGGGCGCCGTTCTCCGCTACGCATGCGACACCGCTTCGCGGCCTTCTCGAGTCGGTCGTCGCGGAGGTGGCAGCCGGTGGCGATGCAGCCAACGGCCGAGTGCGGGTGACTCTCGACGTGCCGGTCGGACAGGTCGTGGATGCCGACCCGGGACTGTTTCGGGGCCTTGTCGAGGGCCTTGTCGCCGCCGCCTTTGCCGCCGCCACGCATCCCGCCGCCGACACCGACGGGCCGAGTGTCCGGGAGGTGGTCGTCACCAGTGTCGATGGCAGTGACTCGCTCGAGTTGGAGATCGCCGACTCGGGAAGCATGCCGTCCGACGAACGGTCGCTCTCGGGGCTTCGCGATCTGGCCAGCAGGTGCGGCGGCGACATCTCTGTCGTTCGCTGTCCGGAAGGCGGCACGGCGGTGACCGTGCGGCTGTCGCGACGCAGGATCAGCCGCAAGGCAGCCTGAGCCGCCGCCTGGTATCCGACGAGACCCAGCCCAGAGATCAACGATGGACGCATACGCATCAGCCGACACGAGCCGCAGAGCCGTCCGGGTCACGCCGGCGCAGGTGATCGCGCTCGGACTCGTGGCCGCCTCGATCTGCTGGGCCGCGTGGCTGCTGCGGGATCGTCCGAGCAACGAAGAGGTGGAACTGCTGACGGGCACGATTCTCCCATCGTCGGAGTTGGCGATCGTGGAGGCGGCCTTCGACCGCGCCCAGCTGACGGGCCACCGCACGGAGGATGGTCGCATCTGGGTGCCGCGTCCCCGTCAGAGCGCCTACATGCGGGCGCTGGTCGATGCCGAGGCACTGCCTCGCGAGTTTGGGAGCAGCCTCCGGCGAGCACTCGAGAACAACAGCCCGTGGCAGAGCAGGGCGGCCCAGGAGGAGGTGCTTCGTGTCGCGGTGCAGGAAGAGTTGGCCCACGTGATCTGCTCGATGCCGGGCATCGAGCGGGCCGCCGTGCTCTATGACGTGGAAGAGCGGGGGGCCTTCAAGGGCGGCCTCGGCGCCGCGCCGATGAGAACGGCCAGCGTCAACGTTCGCACCCAGCCCGACACCGAACTCGAGCCGACCCGCGTTCAGGCGATTCGGGTTTTGGTGGCGGCATCGATCGCGGGGCTCGCACCGGAGCGCGTGGCCGTCACCGACCTGCGAAGCGGCCGCGTGCATGCCGGGCCGCTCGAGGTGGCCGAATCGGTCGTGGATGACGCGGCGATCGATCCGGCGCTGGCTCGCAGGATCGCCCACGAGCGACATCTGGCCGCCAAGGTGCGGCAGGGACTCTCGTTCGTGAAGGGGGCGGTCGTCGACGTCACCGTCACCTTCGCATCGCCAGCCGCGCCGCCGGAGCCGAGCGAGCCATTGTTGCCACCGCGGCAGCAGCGGGTGGCGGACGCCAACGCCCCGGCGGAGGTCATGGTGGGCGACGATCAGACGTCCCAACACGGTTCGAGCGAGATCGCCCGCTCGTTCGTGGCACCGCTCTCGCATGCCGCCGCTCCCGCGACCGCCTGCGAGAGCGGTCCCGAATCGATCGTGGTGTCGCTCGCGGTGCCCGAGACGTGGTTCGAGGCCGCGGTCGGCGCCGCCCGCCAGCGGGACATGCTGGCCGCCGCAACTGCGGTCGAGCAGCGGGAGGAAGAGCGGCTCCGCGAGCATGTGCTCCAACTGTTACCATCGACCCCGCAGCCCGCTGGCCGCAGGGTCGTGTTCACGAGATTCCATGTCGTGACCAGCCGCAGAGACACGGCCGGCGCATCCCGTGGCGGCATCGTGGCGGCACCTCCTCCAGCGCCGGCCGCCGCGCCGGCCGCCAGCCGGCCGCGAACCCTGGGCGGCTTTGTCGACGTCACCTGGCAGGCGTTCGCGAGCGGCCGGTTCGAAGACGTGCCACGGGAGTTCTGGATGATGGTGATGGCGAAGTGCTCCGCTGTGCTCGCCTGGATCCTGTTTCGCAAGGGCTCGCATGCCGCGGACGTTCCGGCAGGGGGACGGCGATCGTCGGGCCAGCGACGCAGCGGGGGCCGGATCGACTGGTCAGCCATCGACGAAGATACCGACGCCGACGACGACCACGGCTCCGGCCGCACGGCCTCGACATCCGCACCCCACCGGATGGCCGCATGATGCCGCACGCCCCCAGCCTCGATCCGGGATGCCTGGATGGCGGGCTCTGGGCCGGCACACGCCGTGCGGGATGGGCTGTCGCGGCGGGTGTCGTCGCGCTGCTCGCGACCGCTGCCCATCCTGCTGCCGCGGAGCCGCCGGTTGCTCCGGGGCCCGAGAGCGTGGCGGTCGATCCTGAGATCATGCCGGCGTCGCTGGTGCAGGAAGCCTCGCCTCCGGTGCGCGGCCCGCGGCCCGGTGCGGTGCCGCTCGGGGCCAGTGAGCAGCCGGCCAGTACAGCGGCTTCCGCGGTGCCGCGGCCGCTGCCCGATTGGAGGCTGCTCGCGGCGCTCGGGGCCGCCTTTGCGGCAGTCGCAGCCTATCGCTTCGTCGCGGGCCGCGGCAGCCAGACCCTGCCGCCGGATGTCTTCGAGCTTCTCGGGGAGGCGTCGCTCGGTGGCCAGCAGTCGGTCCGCGTGGTGCGATTCGGACCACGCACGCTGCTCGTTGGCGTCTCGTCGGCGGGGTGTCAGACGCTGGCGGAAATCACCGATTCCCAATCCACCGAATGCATCGTGTCGGCCTGCCGCGGCACCCGACTTCGCGGAGCGGTCGGCGGCTTGGTCGGCGGTTCGTCCGCGACTCCGGCCCGAGGGCGGTCGCAGGCCGCGGAGAAACCCGCGTGATTCGCGTCACCCTTGCCCCCCAAATCGTGATCGGCGCCGTGCTCGTCTGGGCCGCAATGCCCTGCGGCCGACTGTCGGCCGATGAGGCGAGCGGGCCGCTGCGAACGGTCGCGGTGGCCGACGTGGCCGAAGCCGCCGCCAATGCCGCGGCTGCCGTCGCGCCGCCTCCCCCGCTGCCTGCCGCGCCGACCAGTGGTGCATCCGGCTGGGCGGGCCTGCTCGGAAACCGTCCGCTCGAGTCGCTCCTGCCATCGGTGGCGATGTTTGGCGTGGTCAGTCTCGCGCCGGCGGTCCTGCTGATGACGACCTGCTTCGTCCGAATGTCGGTGGTGCTCTCGCTGGTGCGGCAGGGGCTCGGCGCGCCGCAGATTCCGTCGAATCAGATCGTGGCCTCGCTGGCCATCTTTCTCTCCGCGATGGTGATGTGGCCGGTCTGGACGCAGGCCTGGCGAGACGGCATGGAGCCCTATCACCAGGGAACGCTGTCGGCGGCCGAGGCCTTCGACAAGGGCTCGCTGCCCATCCGTCGATGGATGGCCGGCCAGATCGAGCAGGCGGGCAACCGCGACACGATGCTTCTGTTTCTCGAGCGTCATCCCTCCGGGCCGAGGCAGGCGGCGACCTACGACGACGTCCCTGTCGAGACCCTCCTGCCGGCGTTTATGGTGAGCGAACTGGAGACGGCCTTCGTGATCGGCTTCCGGATGCTGCTGCCGTTTCTCGTGCTCGACATTCTGGTGGACACTCTCGTCTTCTCGAACGGTCTGGTGATGCTGCCGCCGACGCTGGTGTCGCTGCCCCTCAAGCTCCTCGTGTTCGTTGCCGCCGACGGCTGGTCGCTCGTGGTGCAGTCGTTGCTCGCCTGCGTGCGCACGCTGCCCTCG
>JBPCTA010000284.1:0-2615 GCA_051006595.1 Pirellulales bacterium | reverse complement strand
CTCAAGCACACGATCGACGTGGTCGTCGACCGCCTGATCCCGGGAGATTCCACGCGGAGCCGGATCGCCGAGGCGGTGGAGCTCGCGCTCAAGACTGGCGGCGGCCAGGTGATCGTGGCCGCGGAGCCCGCGGCAGCCGATGCGGAGAAAGCCGGCACCCCCACCCGGAGCCAGGCCTCAGCCAAGGCAAAGGCCCCAGCAGCGGCGGCACCATCGGTAGACCTCGTGCTTTCGAGCCGTTATGCCTGCGCGGCCTGCGGGGTGAGCTACTCGACTCCCGAGCCGCAGCTCTTCAGCTTCAATAGTCCACAGGGCGCCTGCCCGACCTGCGAAGGCCTTGGCGACATCTACGGCATCGATCCCGCCAAGCTCGTCACGGCGCCGGAGAAGACGCTCCGCAAGGGCGCTCTCGGCATCCTCGGTACCTACCGCGACATGCCGCGGTGGCTCCGTCGGCTGTTCAATGGCGTGGCCGCCCATGCGGAGGCCAAGAAAAAACTCGCCCCCGGCACGCTCCTCGACACGCCGTGGAAGAATCTCACCCCGCAGCAGAAAAAAATCTGGCTGAACGGCACCGGCGTCGAGGAGATCAGCCTCTCCTGGAAGCGGGGCCGGGCGGAACGCGGCGCGAAGACGAAGTTTGAGGGCATCCTCGCGCTGCTCGCCAACCGCTGGCGCAACGCCAAGAGCAGCATCCTCCGCCGGATGCTCGAAAAGCTGATGAGCATCACCCCCTGCCACGACTGCCAGGGGGCCCGGCTCTCGCCCCAGGCCCGCGCGGTGCGGATTCGCACGGCCTCGAAGGCCTGGCGGGCCGCGACCAGCCGTGAGGCGGAGCTCTCGCTCGACGCGCTCTGCGGCCTGCCGATCGCCGACGCCCGGGAGTTTCTCACGGCGCTCGTGCTCGACGGCACGCAGCGGGTGATCGCCGTCGAGCTCATGAAGGAACTCTCGAGCCGGCTCGAGTTTCTCGATCGCGTCGGCCTCGGCTATCTCGCGCTCGATCGCAAGGCGCCGACGCTCTCCGGGGGCGAGAGCCAGCGGATCCGGCTCGCCGCCCAAATCGGCTCGGGGCTGTCGGGCGTGCTCTACGTGCTCGACGAGCCCTCGATCGGCCTGCATGCTCGCGACAACGTCAAGCTCCTGGGCGCACTCGAGGCGCTCCGCGACAAGGGCAACACCGTCGTGGTGGTGGAGCACGATGAAGACACGATCCGGGCGGCCGACTGGGTGGTCGACTTCGGCCCCGGACCCGGCAAGCGGGGCGGCGAGGTCGTTGCCGCGGGCACGCCCGACGACATCGCTGCCAGTGACCGGAGCCTCACTGGGGCGTTTCTCGCCGGCCGCGACGCCATCGAGGTGCCGGCTGAACGACGAAAGCGCGATCCGAAGAAGATGCTGCGGCTCGAGGGAGTGCGGCACAACAACCTCAAGGGCGTCGATGTCGAGATCCCGCTGGGGCTGCTTGTGTGTGTGACGGGCGTATCGGGCAGCGGCAAGAGCTCGCTGGTGGGCGACGTGCTCGAACCGGAGCTCCGCCGGCTGCTCGGCAGCGAGGTGGCTCAGCCGGGCGAGTTTGACCGGATCCTCGGGGCCGAGCAGCTCGACAAGGTGATCGTGATCGACCAGTCGCCGATCGGCCGCACGCCGCGGAGTAACCCCGCGACCTACGTGAAGGTCTGGGACGACATCCGCAACCTGTTCACGATGCTGCCCGACGCGAAGAAGCGGGGCTGGAAGGCGGGCCGCTTCAGCTTCAACGTGTCAGGCGGCCGGTGCGAGGCCTGCGAGGGCAACGGCTCGGTCCGGCTCGACATGGATTTTCTGGCGGATGTCTGGGTGACGTGCGACGTCTGCGACGGGGCGCGGTTCGCGAAAGACACGCTCGAAGTTCGCTGGAAGGGCAAGAGCGTGGCGGATCTCTTGAACATGGAGATCGGCGAGGCACTCGAACTCTTTCAAGACGCCCCCGACATCTCCCGCAAGCTCCAGACGCTCCACGACGTGGGGCTCGACTACCTCCATCTCGGTCAGCCCTCGCCGACGCTCTCGGGAGGCGAGGCCCAGCGGGTGAAGCTCTCGCGGGAGCTGGCGAAGCGGTCCACAGGAAAGACGCTCTACATCCTCGACGAGCCGACGACGGGCCTCCACATGGCCGACGTGCGGCAGCTGCTCGCGGTGCTTGAACGGCTCGTCGATGCGGGCAACACGGTGCTCGTCGTGGAGCACAACCTCGACGTCGTGAAGCGGTCTGACTGGGTCATCGATCTCGGGCCGGAAGGGGGAGGCGGCGGCGGCCGCATCGTCGCCGAGGGCACTCCCGAGCAGGTGGCGAAGGTCAAGGCATCGCACACGGGCCAGGCTCTCGTCCCGCTGCTCGCGGCCGCGAAGGCCCGGGCCAAGGCTCCCCGCAAGCCCGCCGTGCGCCGCAAGAAGGTGGTCGATCCCGCAAAGGCCATCGAGGAGATGCTGGCCACGGTCGGCAAGAAGTCTCGCGATCCCGGCCCGCCTTCGATCACCGTCCGCGGCGCCGCGTTGCATAACCTCAAGCACGTCGACGCCGACATCCCCCGCGGTCAGACCACCGTCTGCTGCGGCCCCAGCGGCAGCGGCAA
>JBPCTA010000283.1:0-4518 GCA_051006595.1 Pirellulales bacterium | reverse complement strand
TCGGCAAGAACCGCAGCCGGATTGTCGTCACCGAGATTCCCTATCAGCAGACCCGCGACGCGATCGAGGAGAAGATCGCCGAACTCGTCAACGACGACCGCATCAAGGGCATCTCGGGGATCCGCAACGAGAGCGACCTCAAGGAGCCGGTGCGGCTGATCCTCGAGCTCAAGCGGGACGCCGACCCCGACGTCGTGCTCAATCAGCTCTATCAGTTCTCGCCGCTGCAGACGACCTTCTCGCTGATCTTCCTCGCGCTCGTCGACGGCAAGCCGCGGATCCTGTCGTTCAAGAACATGCTGGAGGAGTTCCTCCGGCACCGCACCGCGGTCATCCGCCGCCGCACGCAGCACCTCCTCGCCAAGGCCCGCAGCCGCAAGCACACGCTTGAGGGCCTGCTCGTCGCGCTGGCCAACATCGACGAGGTCATTCGGATCATTCGCAGTTCGAAGTCGCAGGCCGAGGCCAAGGAGCGGCTCTGCCAGCTTCAGGCGCCCGCGGCGTTGCTCGAGCGGGCACTCGGTCCTGAGGGCTTCGCCGTGCTTCAGGAGGAGCGGGGCGCGAGCGACACCTACGGCCTCTCGCCGGTGCAGGCCGACGCCATCATGCGGCTCACTCTCGGCCAACTCGTCAACCTCGAGCAGGAGAAGCTCGGCGGAGAGCACAGCGAACTGCTGGCGAAGATCGGTGAGTACCGCCGCATTCTTTCCAGCGAGACCACCATCAAGGCGCTCATTCGGCAGGAACTCGTCGACGTTGAGTCCAAGCACGGCGACGACCGGCGGACGGAGATCAGTGGCGAGGCGGGCGACATCCGCGACATGGCTGAGCTGATCACCGAGGCCACGATGGTGGTCACGATCAGTCGTGCCGGATATGTCAAGCGGACGCCGGCGGACACCTACCGGGCCCAGCGACGGGGCGGCAAGGGGCTGACGGGCGCGCGGACCGACGAGGAGGATCCGATCGAGCACCTGTTCGTGGCCAGCACGCACGACTGGCTGCTTGTCTTCACGACCCTCGGCAAGGTCTTCTCGATGCGGGTCTTCGAACTCCCCGAACTCGCCCGCGATGCCAAGGGCCGGGCGTTGGTCAATCTGCTGGAGTTCGAGCAGGGCGAAAAGGTCGCCGACTGCCGGGCCGTGGGCGGATTCGAGGACCCCAATCAATACCTCATGCTCGCGACCCGCAGCGGGATGGTGAAGAAGACGGCCCTTGAGCAGTATCGCCGCCGTCGGACGAAGGGCCTGATCGCCGTCAAGCTCCGCGAGGGCGACGAGCTGGTCGATGCGGTGATCACGAGGCCGGGCGATGAACTCGTGCTGGCCACGGCCAAGGGCATGGCGATTCGATTCCCCGAATCGGATGCACGGCCCATGGGCCGAGATACGAGCGGCGTCCGCGGTATCAAAATCGGCTCTGGCGACCGGCTCGTGGGCATGGTCGTCGCCGAGCCGGACGCCACCCTGCTGACGGTCTGCGAGAATGGCTACGGCAAGCGAACGCCCTTCGGGGTGGGCACGCCGCTGTCGGGTCCCGAGCCGGGCGACGAGTTGGCGGGTGAGGAGCCTGCGAGTGGCGAGGACGCCGGCGGTGCTGGCGACACCGGTTCTGAATCTCCCGAGGCCGCCGGCGATGAGGGGGACGGTGACGCAGGCTCGAGCGGCATGCGGTATCGCACGCAGCACCGCGGCGGCAAGGGTATCCGCGACATCAAGGCGACCGCCCGCAACGGCACGGTCGTCTCCATCGTGTCGGTTCGTGACGGCGACCAGGTGCTGATGATGACGGCCCGCGGCAAGATCCAACGGGTGAACGTCGGCGAAGTGCGGCCCATGGGCCGCAACACGCAGGGCGTGCGGATCATGCGGGTCGACGACGGCGATGCGCTCGCCGCGGTCGTGCCGGTGCCGCCGAGCGAGCAGGAGGAGGCCGATGCCCCCGACGTGACTGAGGCGCCCACCGAGCCCACCTGAGAAGCCGATTCGACGAGCACGGTCTGGCCGGCAGTCGGTGATCGATCACTGCGGATGAAAGGGGTGTGGCATGCGGATCGGTGTCGTGGGCACGGGCTATGTGGGGCTGGTGACGGGTACCTGCTTTGCCGACAGCGGCAACGCGGTGACCTGTCTCGACATCAACGCCGACAAGGTGGCCCGACTTCGGCGGGGAGAGATTCCGATCTACGAGCCCGGGCTCGAAGAACTCGTCGAGCGGAACACGCGGGCCGGACGACTGCGATTCACGACCGACACGGCCGAGGCGATCCGCGGAGCCGAGGTCGTGTTTCTCGCCGTGGGCACACCGCCGGCGGCCGACGGCTCGGCCGACCTGACAGCCCTCTGGAAGGTGATCGATACGATCGCGCCGTATCTCGACCCGGCGGCGGTCGTCGTCACCAAGAGCACGGTTCCCGTCGGCACCTGCGCCGGCATCGAGCGGCGGCTCCAGGAGCGTCTCGGCCGCGACTGCCGCGTTGCCAGCAACCCCGAGTTTCTCAAGGAGGGGGCGGCGATCGAGGATTTCCAGAAGCCCGACCGGGTGGTCGTGGGTGTGCGATCGGCCGATGTGGGAGACATCTTGCGAGCGCTCTATGCGCCGTTTCTCCGCACCGAGAATCCCTTCCTCGTCATGTCGCCCGAGAGTTCGGAGATGACGAAGTACGTCGCCAACGCCCTGCTCGCGACGAAGATCAGCTTCATCAACGAGGTCGCCAATCTCTGCGAGCGGATGGAGGCCGACATCGACGATGTCCGTCGGGGGATCGGCCACGACAGTCGGATCGGGTTTGCCTTCCTGTTTCCCGGAGCCGGATACGGCGGCAGTTGCTTTCCCAAGGACGTTCAGGCGCTCGCCGCCATGGCCCGCGCCAAGGGTGTGGTGCCGCGGATTCTCACGGCCGTGCACGACACGAACCTGGCGCAGAAGCAGGTGCTCGGCGGAAAGATCGTCGCCCACTTCGGCGGCGACTTGAAGGGGCGGCGGGTGGCCCTCTGGGGCTTGGCCTTCAAACCCCGGACCGACGACGTGCGCGACGCACCGGCGATCGACTTGATCGAGCAGCTCCTGGCCGCCGGCAGCAGTGTCAGCGTGTATGACCCAGAAGCAATGGACAACGTTCGGGCGCTGTATGGCGATCGTCTGACCTATGCATCGGGCAGTCTCGAGGCGCTCGACGCCGCCGACTGTCTCGCCATCGTCACGGAGTGGGGCGACTTCCGACGGCCCGATTTCGACGCGATGGCGGCCCGGATGAAGGGCAAGGTCATCTTCGACGGCCGCAATCTCTACGCGCCGCAGGAGATGCGGGCCCGGGGATTCGCATATCACGCGATCGGCAAGGCCGCCGTGTAGCACGCGCTCCGTGAGCGTTGCGCGGCCACGGCCAGAAACGTGCCTCGGGAGGTGAGCGTCTTGTCCTGATGGCACCTTGCGTGCAACCCCTTGGCGGATGTCGTCCATCACGTGAGACACGCTGTCGCGGTGGCGGTTTGACACGTGCCAGAGGGTCGGGTTCAATCGGCTTCCAGGCCGGGGAAACAAGCGGGCGTCAGCCCCCCCTGCGCCGACCGTTCAACTGCCTTGTTTGTCCCTCGTGGAGTGACCGAGATCGTGAAACCCATCACCGTCCTCGTGCCGTCGTGTGTGGCTCTCGTGACGTCGATCCTCTCGGCATCCAGCGTGCTTGCGGCTGCGGAACCGGCGGTTGGGCCAGAGCGGGTCTGGCTGCTCGGGCCCTACGGATTCTGGTGGCTCGTGGGCGTGGGCGGAGCCAGCCTCGCGCTCTATCAGGCCTGGCAGTTCTTTAAGTGGATGGAGGCCCAGCCGGCCGGCACACCCCGGATGATCGAAATCGCGGGCTACGTGCGGACGGGTGCCGACGCCTATTTGAAGCAGCAGTACAAGGTCGTGGCGATGTTCTTCGGCGCCATCTTCCTGCTGCTGGCCGTGATGGCCTTCGTGCTCAAGGTGCAGAGCGCGTGGGTTCCATTCGCCTTCATCTCGGGTGGTCTGTTCTCCGGCCTGGCCGGCTGGTTCGGCATGAAGACGGCGACGCTCGCGAGCAACCGCACCGCGGCCGGCGCCGACCGGTCGCTCAACGAGGGGCTGCAGATCGCCTTCCGCTCGGGGGCCGTCATGGGGCTCACCGTGGTGGGCCTCGTCCTCCTCGACATCATGCTCTGGTTCTTCGTTCTCTACTGGCTCGTGCCCGGCCTCGGCTTCACACCGCTCTCCCTCGAGGAGATCACCGTCACGATGCTCTGCTTCGGCATGGGGGCGAGCTCCCAGGCGCTCTTCGCCCGCGTGGGTGGCGGCATCTTCACCAAGGCGGCCGACGTCGGTGCCGATCTCGTGGGCAAGGTGGAGCACGGCATCCCCGAGGATGACGCACGGAATCCCGCCACGATCGCCGACAATGTGGGCGACAACGTGGGCGACGTGGCCGGCATGGGCGCCGACCTCTACGAGAGCTACTGCGGCTCGATCCTCGCCACCGCGGCGCTCGGTGTGGCGGCG
>JBPCTA010000282.1:0-5728 GCA_051006595.1 Pirellulales bacterium | reverse complement strand
AGCAACAGCAATGTGATGTCGGTGACGATCAATGCCTCGGCTACCAACGCCATCGGCTCGGGCACCGGCATCCTGGTCAACAGCGATGTCACGGGAGACACGAGCTTCATTCGCAATCCGTTGAACACGGTGGGGTCGGCCGGCATCATCCTCGGCTCCAGCCAGACATGGACCAACAACAGCACGGCCTTCGCTCTCAGCGTCACCGGCCCGATCGGTGCGTCCAACGCCGCCTATAGCCTCACGACCAACGGCCCGGGCACGATCGTGCTCGGCGGCTCCAACACCTTCAAAAACCTCACGGTCAATGCCGGCATGGTGAAGATCACCGCCGCGACGGCGACCGGTACCGGGGCCGTGACCGTGGCCGACGGAGCGACGCTGAACGTGCTCACGTCGCTGGACAAGAATATCGCGGGGGCTGGCTCGATCGTCGTCGGCCCCGGCGGCGCACTGACGGCCAGTTCGCTTGGCGCAGGCAGCCTCCGAATCGCCGGTGACTCGGGGAGCGGCGCCTCGTTCGTCAACTCGCTTTCCGGCACGATGAACCTGGGGGCGGTGTCGATGGGCGGCAGCGCGACGCTCTCGATGGCCACGACGAGCCGGATCCTCGCCTCGGGATCGGTGGAGCTCTCGGGCGTGGGCAACCTGCTCTCGCTCTCAGGCATCGCCGCCCCGGGCACCACCTACACGCTCCTGCAGGGAGCTGGGCTCTCGACCACGGGAGACATCTCGGTCACGGGCGCCGCGGTTGGCAACCAGACGATCCCGCTGGGCAGTTCGACGACCGTCGGCCGAACGACTTATGCCTTCACGAGCACACCCACGGCGCTCCAGCTCGTGACAACCGGGTCGCAGGCGACGCTCACCTGGACCGGGGCGGTGAACAACACCTGGGACTACTCCACCACGAACTGGAACATGGGGGCGAGCAGCACCTACTTCGGTTTGGGTGACAATGGCACGATCGGTTCCGCCGCCTCGATCACCATCCGCCCCGAGGGAGTGGTAGGCGACGCCATCACGGTAAGCAATGCCTCGGGGACCGTCAGCCTCACCGGTGGCTCGCTCGTTGCCTCGAGCCTCGTCAAATCGAGTGCCGGCGGCTTCGCCTTCGACACGGCCGTGACCGCCGCCGCCGTGACGCTCAGCGGCGGTTCACTCACCATCAACGGCACCGGCTCGTTGACGGCCACGACGCTCGTCAACAACGCATCGCTCGCCTACGCCACGACGGGATCGCAGACGCTCGCGGCCGTCATGTCGGGCACGGGTGCCTTGGCGGTGTCGGGGGGCGGCACGCTCACGCTGACGGCCGCGAACTCCTACGACGGCCCGCTGTCGATCGCTGCAGGGAGCGGACTCCGCGTCACCGGGGCTCTCGGCTCTGGCAACTTCTCCTCCGGCATTGCCAACGAGGGCACGCTCGAGATCGCGAGCGGCGGGCCGCAGACGATCTCGGGGAGGATCTCCGGTGCCGGCGGCGTCACGAAGTCGGCGGCGGGCACCGCGGCCCTGTCCGGCAGCAACAGTTATTCCGGACCCACGAGTGTTCTGGGCGGCGTGCTCGTGCTCGGCGACAGCCGCGGCCTGGGCACGGCTGATGCGGGTACCACGGTGGCGGCACTGGCAGGGCTCGACCTCAACGGTCAGACGGTCGTGGGTGAATCGCTCGCGCTCTCCGGCACGGGTGCCGCCGGCAGCCCGGGTGCCCTGATTAACAGCGATGTCGAGGCCGCTGCCTCCTGGTCCGGTCCCGTGACGCTCTCGTCCGCTCAAACGTATGTGGGCGGTGCCGGCCGCACGACGATCTCGGGAGGTGTCGGAGGCAGCGGCGGCATGTACAAGATCGGCGAGGGCACCGTCACTCTCGCGGCGGCCAACTCGTTCACCGGCACGCTCTTCATCAGCACGGGCGTGGTGCAGGCGGTGGATCCGACGGCGCTGCCGAACACCAAGCTTTCTTGGAACAATAGCAACAGTTCCGCCGAACTCGACCTCGTGGCAGCGGGCGATTATTCCGTGGCCGGCATCGATCAGTTCGGCTCGTATCTCCGCGTGGGGACGACCGGCACCGGCAATGTCGCGCTCACGATCAATGGCGATAGCACGCTGGCCGGATCGGCCAACAAGTCGATGGACGTGCATCAGCGGACCAAGGTGGTGTTCAGCGGCGCCATCACGGCCAACGCGTCGCCTACTTCCAACCGCAGCGCCGTCTTCTACAACGCCGGCGAGGTCAACCTGAACGGCTCGATCACCGGGGGTGCCAGCGGGACCATCGGTCAGTTCGGCCTCATCCAGACGGCGAATGCCTCTGGCCAGAGTGGCACGATGGTGGTCAACGGGGCCAACTTCTACACGGGCGTCACCCGCGTCAGCGCCGGCACGCTCAAGGTGGGCAACGCGTTGGCTTTCGGAAGCACCTTCAGCGGCGTGACGATCTCCGCGGTCACCGTCACTGACACCTCGGGCATCGTCACCACCTTGGGCCGCGGCACGGTGGACCTCAACGGCTATGCCATCGACGGCGAAACGCTGACCATGGACGGCACGCTCGACCGCGTCACGCTCACCAACTCGAACGTCGCCACGCCTGCGTCCTGGTCGACGGCCGTGACGACCAGCGGCACGGCCGCCCTCGGCGGTGCCGGCAGCATCAGCCTCTCCGGGCCCATCACGGGATCTGGCCTGCTGATCAAGGCCGGCGCAGCGGCCGTCACGCTCACGGGCAGCAGTTTGTTCGGTGGCAGCGTCTCGATCGAGCAGGGCACGCTCGGAGTCGGGGCCGGCGGCACGCTGGCCGTCTCGTCGCTGACGGGTGGCGACTTCAGCGTGTCCGGGGCATCCGGACAGCCGGCGACCTTCATCGACACCGCCACCAGCGGCACGATGATGCTCGGCTCATTCACCATGGGGGGCGATGCCGTCCTGGGGCTGAAGCCGGGCACAGGCCTCGCGGCGTCTGGGCCGGTGACCATCTCGGGCGGCAACAACCTGATCACGCTCACGGGGCTCGCGGCGATCGGCAACACCTACACGCTCGTGTCGGGCAGCAGTCTCACGGCCTCGGGAGCGATCTCTCTTGGTGGTGCGAGCGTCGGCAACACCACGATCGCCCTGGGCAGCTCGGCCACGAGTGGTCGGGCAACGTATACCTTCTCCAGCACGCCGACGGCCCTGCAACTCACGGTCACGGGCTCACTGCTCAACCTCACGTGGACGGGCTCGCAGAGCAACGCCTGGGATTACACGTCGACCAACTGGTCCAGCAGCGGCACGGGCTACATGTTCGGCCCCGGCGACTCGGCCACGATCGGCTCGGCCGCCTCGATCGCCATCGACGCGGCGGGCGTCGTTGCCAATACGGTTGCGGTCACCAACGCCACCGGCACCGTGGACCTCAGCGGCGGCCTGCTCTCCGCGGTGTCGCTCGCCAAATCGGCGGCCGGGACCCTGACAATCAGCACCAATCTGGTGGCGACGAGCGGCATCACGGTGTCCGGCGGGAGTTTACAGGTCGCCGCCTCCGGCTCGCTCGGTGGCGGCTCATTTGCGGCCGGACTCGTCAACAACGCCGCGGTCGTCTATTCCGGCTCGGCCAACCAGACGCTGAGCGGCCCCCTTTCAGGCACGGGCACGCTCACGCAGTCGGGCCTGGGCACACTCTTCCTGACGGGCACTAGCACGTTCACGGGCAGGATCGTCGTGGCCGCCGGCAGCAGTCTCAAGGTGTCCGACGCCGGCGTGCTTGGCTCAGGCACGTTTGTCGGCGAGATCGCCAACGACGGCAGCTTCGTGGCGGGCAGTTCCGTGAGCCAGACGCTGGCTGGCACGATCTCCGGGAGCGGCAGCATCACGAAGTCCGGATCCACCAGCGGCATCACGCTCGCCGGCAACAACACTTATACCGGCACCACGACCGTGGGCTCCGGCACGCTTCAGCTTGGCAGCGCGACGGCCCTTGGCTCGACCGCGGCTGGCACGGCCGTGACCGCCGGCGGCGTGCTCGACCTGAACGGTCAGATAGGCGTGGCTGAGCCGTTGACCCTCACCTCGAGCGGCATCGGCAACGCCGGCGCGGTGATCAATAGCAATACGTCGGCCGCCGCCATCGTGACCGGCCCCGTGACGCTCAACGATGCAGCGACCGGATTTGGCGGGGCGGGCAACGCCACCTTCAGCGGCCTGCTGACGGGCTCCGGCGGCCTGACAAAGTGGGGCGAGGGCAGCGTCACGTTGGCTGGCACCGCCGCCTACACCGGCGGGCTGACGATGATCCAGGCCGGCACGCTCAGGCTTCAGAACCCCGCCGTGCTCACCACCGGCACGCTCCAGAGCAGCAACTCGGCCAGCAGTTCAACGCTCGATGTTGTCGACTCGGGAAGTTATTCGCTCGGATTCCTGAGCCTCGGGCAAATCCTGCGGATCAGTCACTCCGGATCGGGAGCCGCCACGCTGACCTTCGCCTCTGGAGCGCTCACTGGCAACATCGACAAGGTGCTCGAGACGGGATCCGACACGACGGTCGTGATCGCCGGCGGGTTTGACCTTTCATCCGGCACCGCGGCCGCCCGTAGCGTCGTGCTGGGCGGTGCCGGCCCCACCGTTTTCAATGGCGCGATCAGCGGCTCGTCGGCGGTCACTCCCTCCCGCACGTTCGGACTCGTTGTGGGGGGCAGCAGCACGACTCCGGTCGGCACCACGGTCCTCAATGCCGCCAACACCTACAACGGCATCACCGTCGTTGCGTCCGGCACGCTTCGACTCGGGCACTCCCAGTCCCTCGGCTCCGCGGCAGCTGGAACGATCGTCACCTCGTCGACGCTCGCCGCGCTCTCCGGCGGCGTCCTCGATCTTTCCGGCCAATCGATCACGGGCGAGGCGTTGACACTCGACGGCTCGGCCCGCACGGTGTCGATGGTCAACGGCAACGCGGCCGCAGCCGCGACGTGGGGCGGTTCGGTGGCCGTCAGCGGCACGGCGTCGATCGGCGGCGTCGGCAGCACCACGCTATCCGGAAACCTCACCGGCTCCGGATAGCTGCTCAAGACCGACTCCGGACGGCTGACACTCGCCCAGGCCAACACGTATGCCGGCATGGTGTCGGTCAACGGCGGCACGCTCGAGCTCGCCAACGCCGCGGCGCTGGCCTCGAGCACGCTGGCCGTGGTGGCTGGCGGCACCGCCCAGGTGGCCAACTATCTCACCACCACCGTGGGTGGCCTGAACCTCTCGGGCACCGGGCTCGTGGACGTCACCAGCGGATATGTCACCGTGGCCAGCGGCCTCTCCGCCACCGAACTGGTGACTCAGATTCTGGCGGGCCGCGGCAACGGCTCCTGGACCGGCACGAACGGCATCACGTCGAGCGTCGCCGCGGCCAACGTCGCCCTGGGCAACTCCCGAGCGGTCGGCTGGATCGACGCCGGCAGCGGCAACCTCGCCTTCGCCTTTGCGGCAGCCGGCGACACCAACCTCGATTGGCAGGTCGACGTGCTCGACGTCGCCAACGTCCTCGCCGCCGGCAAATACAACTCCGGCGCTCCCGGCACGTGGAGCCAGGGCGATTTCAACTACGACGGCGTGGTCGATGTCCTCGACGCCGCGAGCTTCGTCACCACCGGCCTCTACAATGCGGGCTCCTACAACCCGCCGGCAACCCTCGGCACCGTGGCCGCCGTGCCCGAGCCCTCCGCCTGGGCCATCCTCGCCGGCGGGCTCGCCC
>JBPCTA010000281.1:0-3263 GCA_051006595.1 Pirellulales bacterium | reverse complement strand
GGATGCTGAACAGGTCGCCGACGCCGACATCGCCGCCTCCGCTGCCCCGATCGGCCCGGGCCATACTCTCGCGCATCAGTTTCATGAACATCGACCACCAACTCTCGCCCCGCCGGGCCATCGCCGCATCGAACTCCTTGGGCGAGAGATCGGCATGGACGAAGTTGTCCGCCGTGTAGTCGATGCTCTCGAGCTGGAACTCGAGACCGAGTGCCGATTTCAGGCTCTGTTGCGCCGAGCCGATCGCACCCGCCGGCTTCCGGCCGGGCTTCGGCACCCGGGCGTTGGGTGGCGCGACGAGTTCGTAGAGAACGGCGTCGTAGTCGGCGAAGAGCCGGTCGAGCGTTTCGTAGTAGCCGGCACCGCCCACGTGGACGGCTGCCACGAGATCGACCTGGAGGGTTTCCCGTCGGCCAGCCCGGGCGGCCACCCCCTGGTACTCCACGATGGCCGTGTCGAGCGAGACGGGGGCCTTCTCGTCGTCACGGACGAGGCGGAGAAACTCGAGGGGCTTCGCCTGTGCCTCGGCCTGTGGGCGGTTGGGGCCGCCAGCGATATCCGCAGCGTTGGGCGCCGTGGCAAGGAGGGCAAGCAGGGCGGCCGCGGCGGCGTGGCGCATCGTTGGAACTCCGGGCTGGGGCTGGGAGGGGACAGGGCGCGATGCCAGCTCACCTTCAGGATAGCCGAGGCGGCCCATCCTTCCACGGATCGGCGGTCCGGGGGGCTGAAAACCGGCACAGGCGTCAGGGTCTGCCAAGTTTCGTCAACCTGATCGACCCGCACGACCGATACCGAGAGAGAATCCGCACTGGCGGAAGACCGGCTCCTGCTCCACAGGACACTGACGCGATGGCTACGACACACGGTTTCAGGCGGCTGACGGCGATCCTCCTCGGTGGGCTGGCGGCTTTCGCCATGGCCTCGCCGGTGATCGCGGGAGGAAACTGGATGCCGCTCCTGCCGGACCAGGACTTCTACGACTTTCAGCTCTTCGCGCCTCCCGACTCCCAGAGCTACGAGATCTATCCGGAGCTGAGCGAGGGGATCTTCTTCTCCTACGACCGTCTCTACTGGGGCATCACACCTCCGAGCGTGGTCGGTGTTGGTGCGACGCCCTCCGGCGGCTACATCATTCCCTCGAATCCGATTTCCCCCCAGGCCATCGTCCAGCTCAACAACGGCGGCATTCAGGCCTCTGGTACGGCTGGTGGCAATGTCATTGGCGGAATCGTGATCTTTGGGTCCGATCCGCTTCGGCTCGATCTCAATACCAGCTGGATGCGGACCGCCATGACCTGGGGAAATCGCTACGAAGGCGGATGGATCTACGACGACCTCGGCATGCTTTTCAATTACTTCAACACTGGCATCTCCACCCAGTCGTTTCAGACCAACAGCGAGTTCGCCGCCTCGTCGCCGACGCAGATCTTCACGCAGACCACCACTGGGGCAGGCGGGCTAGGGGGAGGAGGCGCTGTGAACATCAGTGTCCCACTGACCACCACGACGATCACGTCGAATAGCCCGCCGCCGGATCACTTGATCGCGCAGAAGCTGATCCAGTCCAACAACATCGAGATCCAGAACGGCGAGTTTGCCGCGGTGATCCGCCGGCAGCTCGGCAAGCGTGGAAGCGGTAGTTCAGTGCGATTCGGCATTGGTCCCCGCTACATGCAGTTTGCCGAGAGCTACGGGATCCAGTACGAGAGCAACCAGTACGCGTTCAACCGAGGCGCTGGTGCCACCGGGGGTGGGCAGGGCACGGGTGTCAACGTCGGGACCACGGGAGGCGCCGGCGGAACGGGGACCGGGACCGGCACCGGGACGGGTGCCACCGGGACAGGTGCCACCGGGAGTGGAGTCAATACGAATACCAACACCTCGGGTGCGAACGGCCAGGCTTCGGTTTTGCAGTCATCCGCGGGTGACGTCTTGGGGATTGGCGGGTATGACTCGCTGACCGGGCTGGGAGCATCAACGCCCCTGCAGGCCGGCAGTTGGGAGACGAACAGCTACAACAACATGATTGGTCCGCAGTTTGCGATGCTGCTGGAGAGCAACGTGGGCCGCTGGACGTTCTCGAGCGAGTTCAAGTTTGCCGCGGCCATGAACTTTCAAAACACCCTCTATCGGGGTTCCAACTTCCCCGACTCGATCGGGGCTGACTACCTGCGGGCGACGTTCAACCCGTCGGTGACCAACTCGAGCAGTGGTGGCGGATCGAATGCGGCCAACACCGTGACGCTGCAGCCGCCACCGCTCTTCCTGCAGATCTATGGCGTCGGTCAGCAGAATGCCACCAACGCCGCCGAGCATTCCCTGGTCTTCTCACCGATCGGCGAATGGCGGTTCGGGGCGCAGTTCAAGGTCAGCCAGTCGATTCTCCTCCGAGCAGGCTACACCGGCATGTGGCTCGGAAGCATCGCCCGCGCATCCACAAACACCACGTACAAGGGGGTGTCGAGGCCCTCGCAGTATGCTGAGCCTCAGGATCCCTCGCTGCCGGCCAGCGCTACAAACCCCTGGGTCGTGAAGACCACCGGCCCGACGGGCTCGACCCCGGTCGGCAACGACTACTACCGCCCGAACCCCGTCTACAATCAGATTGGCCCCGCCGCTCGCGTCGCCCAGGACTACGTCTTTACCAACGGCGTCGACTTCGGTGTCGAGATCAAGTACTGATCCAGTCAGGGCCCGACGGGTGGTTGACGCACCACCGCGGTCGATGCCGATTACCAGCCGGCGGCCAGCCAGTCGCCGGTGGCCCCGCGGATGCCGGCGAGTTTGCCGAGGCGATCGCTGAGCGGCTGCCAGAGCGGGCTGGCCGCCACCGGTTCGATCTCCTGCGGCAGCGGCACGGGCAGCCCGGCCGCGTCGACCTGCACGAAGCCGAGCAGCCCATCCATCCAGGGCAGTGTGCCTCCGGGCGTGGGCATCCCGACCACGCCCACGACGAGGTAGGCCCGGCGGACATCGAGCACGCCGCAGCGGATCTCGACGAGCGTCCCCACTGGCACGCTCCGCCGGCACTCGATCGAGAGCACCCGCCGGAGCATCAGGTTGGCCTGCGAGCCCGCCGCACGGCTGGCGGTCGCATAGGCGGCCTCGAGTGCGTAGCGCAAGAGGCTGCCGGCATAGAGGGTGCCGTGATGGTTGGCATCGGCGGGCAGAACGAGCCGGTGGCTCGTGGTCTCGGCGGCGTGCATGGGCGAAGCGCTGTGGTGGGATACGGGGTAATCGGGTAATCGGGGACGGGAGCGGAT
>JBPCTA010000280.1:0-10353 GCA_051006595.1 Pirellulales bacterium | reverse complement strand
GCATTGGCCTGTTCGAGGTTTGCTCTGGCAGACTCGACCTCGGCGTCACGGGTTTTGAGGGTCGCCTGAGCCTGATCGAGCTCCGACTTCGTCGCAACCTGCCGCTGGTGCAAGCTGCTGACCCGCTGCTCCTCCTGCTGCGACAAGAGCAGTTGCGACTCGGCGAGGCGTACCTGAGCCTGTGCCACTTCACGGGCCTTCGACACGATGGCCTGTCGGAGCGCTGCTTCGGCCTCCTGCAGATGGGTCTCGGCGGCCTGCAGCTGGATTCGAAAGGGCTCCTCGTCGATCACGAACAGAAGCTGGCCGTGCTGCACCTCTGCGCCTTCGACGAAGTGTCTCTCGTTGAGGAAGCCCTTGACGCGGGCCCGGATCTCGACGGTCTCCATGGGCTGGGCAAGCCCGGTGAACTCGAGATACTCCGTGACCGGCCGCTGAACCGGAGTGGTCACGGTCACCGCGGGTGGCGGTGGGGGCACGTAGGTGTTGGGCGTGCCGCAGCCCGCGAGGCAGGCTGCCGCCATGCACAGCAGGGTCAGCAGGGGCAGCGACGGCGATACACGAGTGGAGCGCATGGGTCGCCCACAAGCATAGTTCGCGCCGCGGCGGCCGTACCGCCCATCGGATTCGCCCCGATGGCTCAGGCCGACGACATGCTGGATCCGGCAGCGGCAGACTATGATCCAGGGCGATCTCCTCCTGCGACTCCCCTCTTTTCACCCACCTTGAGGATGCATGAACGAAGCAGCCAGCCCGCCGGTCATCGCCGGTGACACGGTCGTAGTGACCGGGGCCACGGGCTACGTCGGTGGTCGGCTCGTGCCGGCGCTCCTGGAAAAGGGTTACCGGGTTCGTTGCCTGGTGCGGGAGCCACGGAAGCTCGACGCCCGGCCCTGGCGGCACCACGCGAATGTCGAGGTGGTCGCGGGCGATCTCGCCGACACCGTCGCGGTGTCCACGGCCCTGCGGGGCTGCCGAGCGGCCTACTACCTCGTGCACTCGATGGTGGCGACCGGCGGCACGTATGCGGATTGCGATCGAGAACTCGCCGCCGGCTTCGCGGCCGCAGCCCGAGATGCCGGCCTGTCTCGGATCATCTATCTGGGCGGCCTCGGCGAGATGGGGCCTGATCTCAGCGAGCACCTCCGATCTCGGCGGCAGGTCGAGCAGGAACTCGCCTCATGCGGCGTGCCGGTGACCACCTTCCGGGCAGCGATGATCATCGGCGCCGGCTCGGCCTCGTTCGAGATCCTCCGTTACCTGGTCGAGCGGCTCCCGATCATGGTGACGCCCAAATGGGTGACCACCGAGTGCCAGCCGGTGGCGATCACCGACGTGCTGCACTGGCTCGTCCGCTGCCTCGAGGTGCCCGAGACCGCCGGCAAGACGCTCGAAATCGGCGGGCCCGACGTGATGCCCTACCGGGACCTGATGCGGGTGATGGCCGAAGAGCTCGGCCTCCCTCGGCGGATCATCCTGCCGGTGCCCGTGCTGACGCCGCGGCTCAGTTCGCTCTGGATCAACCTCGTAACGCCGGTTTCCTACCGGATCGCCCGGCCGCTGGCGGAGGGACTGAAAAACCGCGTGGTCGTTACCGACGACACCACCCAGCGGCTCATGCCGCACCAGGCCCTTGGCGTGCGCGAGGCGATCCATCGGGCGAAGGTGAAGATCGATCAGCGGGCGGTGGAGACCCACTGGAGCGTGGCGGGGCCGGTGCCCGGAGATCCGTCCTGGGCCGGGGGCACTGTCTTCACCGACAAGCGGGTCGTCGATATCGAGGCCGATCCGGCCAGTGTCTACGCGGCCGTCTGCCGGATCGGAGGAGGCAACGGCTGGTACGCCGGCGACGTGCTCTGGCAGTTGCGTGGCTGGCTCGACAAGCTCGTGGGCGGGCCGGGGTTGCGGCGCGGTCGGCGACATCCGGAAATGGTGGAGTTTGGCGAGGCGCTCGACTTCTGGCGGGTGGTGGGCATCGACCGCGATCGGTCGCTGTCGCTGAGAGCCGAGATGAAGCTCCCGGGAGAGGCCCAGCTCGACTTCGCGATCGAGGAGAGCGAGGCCCGCTCGGAGCCGCCGCTCACCCGGCTGGTGATGACGGCCCGCTTCCGTCCCCGAGGGCTCCTCGGTCTTCTCTATTGGTACGCCGTCGTGCCGCTCCACGAACTGGTCTTCGGAGGCATGCTCCGGGGAATCCAGAAGACGGCCGAGGCGATGCATCGCGCGAAACTCATGGCCAGCGGTGAGCCCAAGTCGCAGGAGGCCGCTCCAGGCTACGGCCGCGCCCGTCTCTGGCTGGGAATGAGCGGCGTCGGCACGCTGGTCGTGCTGGCAGCCGTGGGGCTGGCGCGCGGACTACCGGCTCAGGTCCTCCCCGCTGCCGGCGAGCCGCTCCGGGGCCAACTCACGGGGCTTGCCGTCTTCGTGCTGGCCTACGCGGCAATCCACATCCCGTTCGATCTCTTCGGTGGCTATCTCTTGCCGCGGTGGTTTGGGCGGCAGCATCCGCCACTGGGACTGTTCTTCGCGAGGCTGGCCCGGGGCGTGGGAGTTCACGCCGCGGTCCTGTTTTGGACGGCGGTCGTGCTGCTCCTCGCGGGGAGGGCCGGCGGAGCGCTGGGCGTGATCGTGGCAGGAGCGGCGGTCATGCTGGCGCTTCTGCGGGGGCGAATCCTGCTGGCGACCGCCATGGCCCGGCTCGAACTCACGCCGAGTGTGCCGATTCTCGACGACGAGCCCCTTCTGCAGGACGCATCGGCCATGACAATGCTGCCAACCTACATGGGCGAATCCGACGACGAGGGCTTCACCGGTGCGGTCGTGGGTGTGCTGCAGCCGCGGTTTCACCTGCTGCCGATGCGGTGGCGCGAGGGGCTCGATCCCCAGGCCTTCGCCATGGCGGTGCGGCGGCGGCAGATGGCCGTGCAGACCGGGGAATGGTGGCGGGGTCGGATGCTGGCGATCGGCTTCACGCTGCTCGGCGTTGCCCTGACGGCACTCATCATCGGGGATCGGCGACTGGCCACGGCCGAGGGGATCGTGAGCTTCAGCCTCGTGTTCACGCTCTGGTCGTTCCTGGGTCTGCTCACGCTCCCCACGCCCAGCCGTCGCGGCGTGGATGTGGTGGACCAGAGCCTGCTGGCGGCCGGCTGTCGTCGTGAGGTGATGGCGCGGACGATCGAGATGCTCGACGACCTCCAGGATCGCGAGCGGCAGCGGAGCTCACTCGTCGAGACGATCTTCCATCCGGTGCCGAGCGTTCAGTCGCGGCTTCGTGGCCCCCGTGCCGCCGGCGTGACGGGCTCGTGGGATGCCGCCCGTTCCGCGGTGTATCTGAGCGCTTCCGGCCTCGGACTTTTGGGTCGGGCGGTGCACTGCAACTGCGGCCGCCCATCACTCTGGGCTTTTTTGCCGTTCGACTGACCGCCTGGCGGCCGCCGGCAGGGATCGTGCCGGCGGCCACCAAGGATGTGCTCGTTTCTCAGTCGAGCGACTGAATGACCTCGCCGTCGCGAGGATCGACGAGTTGGCGGATCGTCTGCACGTCAAGCGTGTCGCTGAAAAACCGCACGCTCCCGTCGGCAAGCCCGGCCGCCACGAGGCCGCCCGCGTGGGTGCTGAACGGCTCGTCGTTCGGGCCGCAGTTGTTCGTCGGCCAGGTGCAGGTCGAAGGCCCGCCGAGGGGATTCTTGTTGTTGTTGAGGATCGGCTGGGTACGAGTGCCGGTCTCCTCGTTCGGAGGTCCCGAGACGCCGCTGGAGTTGTCGGGATCGGCCCAGCGATTCGGAACCGTCTTGCTGCTTGGCATGTCGGTGCCGGTGGGTGCCGGGAAGTCGGCATCGCCGCTGGCGACGACCTGCGTGCTGGCACCCCGGACGCGGACCCACTCGGTGGCCCCGCCGGCAGTTGCGTCTCGCTTGCCGGGGTGTAGCGATTCGCGGCCCGCATCTTCGAAGAAGATCACGGTCTTGCTCGTGCCGTCGGACGCGCTCGACACCTTGCTCGACTGGTTGTACGACAGCAAGCCCTCTTTATAGCTATTGCGTGTCGTGCCCGACCGTTTGCCCCGGATCCCTGTGACTGGCGCGAGGTCGGTGTAGGCGACCGGCATGTAGTCCGTGCGGCCAAAGCTGCCGCCCGTCGAGGCGGCACCCCCGAAGGTGTCCTGTGAGATGCCGTTGCTGGGGCACATGAAGGCCTTGATCGGGGCCGTCGCCAACGAGACGTTGGTCGGGCTCCAGTACGGCTGCTTCATATTCCACTTCGATGCGATGGCCGACTCCTCGATATAGGGGAGGACCTGCACGAAGAACGAGTTCACGTTCAGCGCGTCCTTGCCGTTCGTAAAGTTCACCCCTTCGCCACTGGTCGGATACCGCTGCTGGGCACTTTCATAATTCAACGCACCGAGGGCGATCTGGCGAACGTTGTTGGAGCAGGCGCTTCGCTGGGCGGCTTCGCGGGCGCTCTGGACTGCCGGCAGCAGGAGTCCGATGAGCGTGGCGATGATGGCAATCACGACAAGGAGTTCGACGAGGGTAAAGCCGCGTCGGATCGAAGCGGACGAGCGGTGCATGAATGGGTCTCACGAAAGGTGGGAAGGAGCCGGCCGCTGGCACGGCGATCGGCAGCCGCATGGGAGGCCCACACGACGTGCACGAACTATGCCCACGACGTGCGAGCCCACCATGAGCATCGCGTGAGAATTCTGTGAGCAAATGCAGCCGGTTTTGCCCGCGGCCTTACGGCCGGTCGGCTTTCACGGGAGAATCAGGCGAGCACGAGGATCAAGTGGAGGCAGTATTACGACGCCGTTGCAGGCGTGGCGAGTCCTCGGATCACTGATTCCGGACGTCGCCCTGGTGGGGGCTTCTGCCCGACGAGCGCCCGAATGGCCTCGACCAGCATCACGGCCGCGAGGGCGAGTAGCACCACGCCCGCCCAGGGCACCGGATCGGCGGGGAGCACCCAGCCGCCGTCGGCACGAAACCGCGGCAGGGTCATCGAGAACAGGGCCCACGTGCTCATCGCATACATGAAGGCGGTGGGCAGGCCGGTCACGAGCCAGACCCACGTCTCCCGCCGTGTCCGCCAGAGCCAGACGGTGACTCCGAGGAGCGTGAGCGCCGCGAGGAGTTGGTTGCTCGCCCCGAACAGATTCCAGAACAGCTTCCAGGCGGGCACGGCGTTGCCGTTGGCGTCGAGATTCGGCCGTAGCAGGAAGATGAGCGGCACGCCCGCCGTGAGGCCCGTGCCCAGCCAGCCGCCCACGCGGCCCTGAAGCCCGGTGAGTTCCTGCACGATGTAGCGGCCGAGTCGCGTGCAGACGTCGAGCGTGTCGTAGACGTAGGTGGTGCAGGCCATCAGCGCGACCGAGACGCCGATCGTCGCCGGCACGCCGAGAATCTCGAGAAACTGTCCCATGCCGAGGGCGTAGACGAAGTTGGGCGATTGCTTGGTGAGCGGGCTGTCGCTGGCGAGCACCATCACGCAGCACAGGCTCACGACCGCCACCATCGCCTCCAGCAGCATCGTGCCGTAGCCGATCGGCCGGGCGTCGGTCTCCCGGCGGAGCTGCTTGCTGGTGGTGCCTGAGGCGATCAGCGAGTGAAAGCCGGAGCAGGCGCCGCAGGCGATCGTGATGAACAGCATCGGCACCACGCTCTGCCCATTGGCCGCCTGCCAGCCGGTGAAGGCCGGATAGCGGATCGTCGCGTCGCCGCCGAAGATGCCTGCCAGGGCGCTATCGCTCATGATCAGGCCGATTGCGGCCCCCGCGAGGGCCACATAGAGGAAGCAGCCGCCGAGATGGCCTCGCGGCTGGAGCAGGAGCCACATCGGCACCATCGCTGCCACCAGGCAGTAGCCGAGCAGCAAGACGCCCCAGATCTTCTGCGCGGTCACGTCACTGACGTGCAGTGTGTGGCCCAGGTCGAAGGGAATCTTCTGGCCTCCCCAGATCGCCACGCCGACGAGCGGCAGGAAGATCGCCGTCGCGAGCCAGAGTGGCATCCGGGCATTCCGCATACAGAGCCCCATGATCACCGGCAGCACGAGGTAGAGCAGGCTCGACGTGGCGATCCCCCCCCCAGAAACGCTCTCACCGTTCTCGAGCACCTGCCGGCCCACGAAGCTCTGGGCCGTGATGTCGGTGAAGGCCACAATGATGTAGACCAGCGCGATCCAGACGAAGGCCAGGAAGAGCACGTAGGCGCGGCGGCTCATGTGGTCGCGAACCACCTCGGCGATCGAGCGGGCCTTGTGGCGGATGGAAGCCACGAGCGCCGCAAAGTCGTGCACGCCCCCGATGAAGATGCTCCCGACGACGATCCAGATGAGCGCCGGCAGCCAGCCGAAGGCGACGCCGGCGAGGATCGGGCCCACGATCGGGCCCGCCGCCGCGATCGCCGAGAAATGCTGCCCCAGCAGGAGTTGCGGCGGGATCGGCTCGTAGTCGACATCGTCACGAAGCGTGACGGCCGGCGTGGGGGCCTCGGGATCGAGCCGAAAAAGCCGCGCGAGGAGGTTCCCGTAGAGCCGGTAGGCAACGAGCAGAATGGCGGCCGTCGGCAGGAGGACGGCGAGAAGGCTCATGGTGGGCCGGCTCCGGAGATTGGAGGGTCGGGTTTTCCCGCCCGACAAGAACGGGTACATCATGCCTGTTCTGCGGGCGGCCGTCGATGCGGTCAGACCGCCCGCCACCTTCCGGGAGCCGAACCATGTCGTCCTCGCTCGAAACCCTCGTGATCATCGGCAGTGGCCCCGCCGGCTGGTCCGCCGCCACCTATGCCGCCCGCGCCCAGCTCAAGCCACTCGTCTACGAGGGGGCGATCTCGGAGAAGAACCGGATGGCGGGCACGCTCCCGCTCGGTCAGCTCTCGCTCACCAGCGAGGTCGAGAACTACGCCGGGTTTCCGCATGGGAACCTCGGTGGCTTCCTCGATTCGGCGCTTCCGAAAGAGCGGCGGATGATGATGGCTCCGCACGAGGGGCAGGGCGTGACCGGCCCCGAGCTCATGGAGCTGATGCGGCAGCAGGCAGTCAACTTCGGCACGCGGATCGTGACCGACGACATCATCAAGGTCGATTTCTCGAAGCGGCCGTTTCTGCTCCAGCCGGCCGAGGGCCCCGCGGTGCATGCGAAGTGCGTGATCGTGGCTACGGGCGCGAGCGCCAACTGGCTCGGGCTGCCGAGCGAGGAGAAGTTCAAAAATCGCGGCGTGAGCGCCTGCGCCGTCTGCGATGGGGCGCTGCCGCGGTTTCGCAACAGGCCGATTGTCGTGGTCGGCGGCGGCGATTCGGCCGTGGAGGAGGCGACCTATCTCTCGAAGTTCGCGAGCACGGTGCATCTCGTTCATCGCCGCGGCGAACTCCGCGCCAGCAAGATCATGGCCACGCGGGCTCTCGAAAACCCGAAGATCACGATTCACTTCAACTCCGGGCTTGCCGAGGTTCTCGGCGACGATACGGCCGGCGTGACGGGAGTCAGGCTCGTGGACACGGTCGATCCGAGCCGGGAGAAGACGCTCGATGCCGCGGGGGTGTTTCTCGCGATCGGCCACACGCCCAACACGGTGTTCCTCGACGGCCAACTCGAACTCACTCCCAAGAAATACATCGTCTGGAAGCAGCATTTCCGCACCGCAACGAGCGTGGAGGGAGTGTTTGCGGCGGGCGATGTCGCCGACGATTACTATCGTCAGGCGATCTCGGCCGCTGGCACCGGTTGCATGTCGGCCCTCGATGCGGAGCGCTGGCTGGCCGAACAGGGCGAACACTGATCCCATGAGCCGCAGACCCACGATCGGCATCCTGACCGGGGGCGGTGACTGCCCCGGCCTCAACGCCGTGATCCGCGCGGCGACGAAATCGGCCGGCCGGATGGGCTACGACTGCATCGGGTTTCTCCGCGGGTACGAGGGCCTCGTCGAGCCCGTGAGCTACATGCCGCTCGACGCCCACAACACCGCGGGCATCCTGCTGCAGGGTGGCACGATCCTGGGGTCGACCAACAAAGGCAGGTTTTCCGCGCTCGTCGGCGAAGGCACGCGGGTGCGGATTGATCCCGACCTCTTGGCGCAGACGGCCGCCACGGTGAAGCAGTTCGGGCTCGCCGGCCTGATCTGCGTGGGTGGAGATGGGTCGCTGGGCATCGCGCAGCAACTCTACGAGCACGGCATCCCTGTCGTCGGCGTGCCCAAGACGATCGACAACGATCTCGGGGCGACGGCCTTCACGTTTGGATTCGACTCGGCGGTGGCCACCGCGACCGACGCGCTCGATCGGCTGCACACGACGGCTGCGAGCCATGAACGAATCATGGTGCTCGAGGTGATGGGGCGGCACGCCGGCTGGATCGCGCTGCATGCGGGGATCGCGGGTGGCGGCGACGTGATCCTCCTGCCGGAGATTCCCTGGACCTTCGAGGGCGTGTGCCGAAAGATCGCCCAGCGAGACAGCGAGGGCAAGCGGTTCACGCTCGTCGTCGTGGCCGAGGGCGCTCATCTTCCCGGCGGCGGCCTCGTGCACGACGGTGGCCGTGGACATGGGCAGGTGAAGCTCGGGGGGATTGGCGAGATCGTCACGGCGGAAATCGCGGCGCGGCTCGATCGCGAGGCCCGCTCGGTCGTGCTCGGCCACCTCCAGCGGGGTGGAACTCCCACGCCCTTCGACCGCGTGCTGGCGACCGAATTCGGCGCCCATGCCGTCAGGCTCGTGCATGAGGGGCGATTCGGCCACATGGTCTGCTACCGCCCTCCCGACATCGCCAGCGTGCCGATCGCGGAGGCCATCGGGCAGCTCTCGACCGTCGATCCTCGCGGTTCGACCGTGCAGGCGGCCAGGGCGCTTGGCATCGGCTTTGGGGATGACGAGGATGGGGAGCCGTTCGCAGGGTGACGGGCCGCGGGATCGGGCAGGCGGTCAGGCAACGCAGGGAGCATGGTTCATGGCTGAATCGAGTGGCGGCGGCAAGGTATCGAGTGTGATGCAGGAACTGCGGGTCTTCCCGCCCCCTGCGGAGTTTTCCGCGCGGGCCCGGATCGGGTCGCTCGAGGACTACCAGCGGCTCTATGACGAGGCCGCCAGCGACCCCGAGGGCTTCTGGCACGCCCGCGGGCAGCAGCTGCCATGGATGCGGCCCTACGACCGTGTGCTCGACTGGCAGCCGCCGCATGCGAAGTGGTTCGTGGGCGGGCAGACCAACGCCTCGGCCGCCTGCCTCGACCAGCAGATCGCCGCCGGCCGGGGCGACAAGCCGGCGATCGTCTGGGTTGGTGAGCCGACCGGCGAGCGGCGGACATTCACCTACCGGGAACTGCATGCCGAGGTCTGCCGATTCGCCGCCGGCCTGACAACGCTGGGCGTGAAGCAGGGGGATGTCGTCTCGATCTACATGCCGATGACGCCGGAGTTGGTGATCGCGATGCTGGCCTGCGCCCGGATCGGCGCGGTGCATTCGGTGATCTTCGGGGGCTTTTCCAGCGAGGCGATCGCCGACCGCAACCACGATGCCCAGGCCGTGGCGGTGATCACGGCCGACGGCGGCTGGAGGCGGGGCTCGCAGCTGCCGCTCAAGAAGAATGTCGATGCGGCGCTCGCCTCGACGTCGCATCCGCCCACGACCGTCAAGCATGTGGTGGTGCTGAAGCGCACCGGCCAGCCCGTGGAGATGGTGCCAGGCCGCGATCTCTGGTGGCACGAGCTCGTCGAGGGACTGCCGGCCGACATGCCGCCAGCAGCGCTCGATTCCGAGACCCCGCTCTTCATCCTCTACACCAGCGGCTCGACCGGGAAGCCAAAGGGCATCAAGCACACGACGGCGGGCTATGTGCTCTGGGCCAAGACCACGGCGGAGTGGGTGTTTGATCTCCAGGAGGACGACCTCTTCTGGTGCACGGCCGACTGCGGCTGGATCACCGGCCACAGTTATGTCACCTACGGCCCGCTGGCCGCCGGGGCGAGCATCCTGATCTACGAGGGCGCCCCCAACGCGCCCCACGAGGGTCGCTTCTGGGAGATCATCGAGCAGGAGAAGCCGACGATCTTCTACACCGCCCCCACTGCGATCCGCTCCTTCATGAAGTGGGGCATGCAGCACATCGACGGCCGCGACCTCTCGAGCCTTCGGCTGCTCGGCACGGTTGGCGAGGGCATCAATCCCGAGGCCTGGATCTGGTACCACGAGGTGATCGGCGGCAAGCGGTGCCCGATCGTCGACACCTGGTGGCAGACCGAGACGGGCGGGATCATGATGAGCCCGTTGCCGGGATGCACGCCCACCAAGCCCGGAAGCTGCACCCTGCCGCTGCCCGGCGTGGTGCCGCAGATCGTCGACGCGGCGGGCGATCCGGT
>JBPCTA010000279.1:0-2921 GCA_051006595.1 Pirellulales bacterium | reverse complement strand
CCGCCGCCCGGGCCGCGGAGGCTGAGGTAGTCGACGTCGAAGTCCCAGTCGACGCCGTCGGGGGGCCGCCGCCAGCCGAAGACCTGGAAGGCATCCCAGCCGGTGAGAATCTGCGTGCCGAAGATCCGGTCGTTCTTGAGCTGCAGGTCATTGATGTAGAAGGTCGGCTTCTTGGCGTTCGTCGCCAGGATCGGCCACCAGAGCACGGGCACGCCGCCGAGCGTGACCGTGTTGCCGCGACTGGTGATGAACTGCTGGAGTTCGACCGAGGGCTCGCCGGTCGCCGGATCGATCGCGGGCTGACCAAAGGGGCCGGCGAGGGGAACCTGCTCGTCGGTGAACTGGAGCTCGCGCGACCGGAACTCCCACGTCGGCACTCCCAGCCGGCTCGACGTCAGTCCCGTCTTCTGGGCGACGAACCGGCTGCGGTCAACCTGGCGGAGCACGTCGGCGCGAAGTCGCACGGCTCCGGAGTAGTTGTCGACCGGCGTGAGCACGGTCGCGCCGGTGATCACGCCGCTCGACCTGGGCACGTCGTAGAACATGTTCGCCGCCTCGACGACCCGCTGCCCCTGACGGAAGACGACGTTGCCCTCCATGTAGAGTTCGAGGGGCACGTCGGCGGCCTGGCCCGCCGTGCCGTCGAGATCGGGCTGTGCCGATCCGCGGGTCCAGATCACGAGCCGGTCGGAGGAGATATCGAGCGGCCCGGCCGGATCAACGCCGTCGATCACGAGATTCACGCCCGAGGTGATCACGGCGATCCACTCATTGCCCGAGGGGCTCGGGAGCCACTTGATATCGAGGGGCACACTCGACCGCGGGAAGGCACGCAATCGACGCACCGGCGCTGCGGCAGTCACCTGCGGCGAGGCCGGCGCGCCGAACTCGCTGAACTGCGTCTGCTCGATCGGCGACTCCTCGAAGGCCGCCTGTTCGACTCCCGCGGCCTCTGCCGCCTGAGCCTGGCCCCCGATGGCTGGCGGCTCGGCAGGCTGCTCGTAGAGCGGCGGTGTGCCGGTGGTGCCGACCACGCTGGCAAAGTCGAGCCGCGGATCGCGGAGCGTCCAGAATCGGCCCGCCCAGCGCGGGCCGCGAACGGTTCCGGCTGCGGCATCGCCGGCTGCCCCGGACGTCACCGTCACGTCACCGGCCATGCGGACGAGCATGCTCCGCACGCGTGGCGCCGGCTGAGAGTTGTCCTCGCTCCGCACGGTGTCCGCGTCCGTTGGCGACGGCTGCTCGATCCAGACGACGGCTTCATGAGCCGCCGCTTCCGTGGATCCCTGCACGATCGTGACTCCTCCCGTGAGGTGCCAGACCTCGTAGGCGCCCTCGGTCCAACGCGCCGCCTGCGTCGCCCGCACGGTCAGCGGCTCTGCAGGATCCGCCGCCGGCACCTCGATGCGACCTGCTTCGGCGATCGCGGCGGCGAGGCCGCGTGCCGGCAGCGAGACGAGCGCGCCAGCGCTCGCCTCTGGGGTGAAGATCGTGTCATCCGCCCGCGTCGGCCATGCCATCACTCCTCCCGCGATCACCAGCGCGAGCATCGCGGTGCAGAGCCTCGACGACGAGCCGCGCGCAGGAGGGCTCACGGGGCCCGCGCGGAGGCGCGGACCACGGTGATGACGTGCCGATAGGATGGCGCGGTGCTGCACTCGGGCTGTTCGCTCGGGGCGGGAAGGCTCTCGGGACCGGGAAAATCGCGGGTTTATAGGGGTGTCCGCAAACGCGGGTCAAGGCATCGCGACCGCCGGGTCGCGTCTGCAAGTCATGGCGGCGCGGGGGTTTACCGACGCAGCCGAAGGCCCTGATCCTGGGAAGCAGAACGCCGCCAGCGGGCGACGCGTCGGGAGCCGGCGGGGAGGTTCGAGTAACCGGGGAAGGATTCGCCTCGGCAGACCAGGGAAAATGCCGCCCCCCCGCGGAAGGCTCGGTAAGATGGCTCACTTCGCCTGGTCGCACCGCCCAGCCCCCGCCCTCCGAGCGAGTCGCCGACCTTGTCCGTTTCGCCACAGACCTCTCCACCCGCCCAAAGCCCTGCGCCTTCGTCGCTTGCCGCTCGGATCACGAACTGGCTGATTCTCCACCGCACCAGGCTCGCGATCGTGGCGGTGATCCTGACCGTCGTCGCTATCGAACGGTCGCAGCACCTCCAGTTTTCCCGGTCGATCGACACGATGTTTGATCGCCGCGACCCCGCGCTCGCCCCCTACGAACGAATGACGCGTGCCTTCGGCTCCAACGAAGTGGTGCTCGCCGTCTACGACGATCCCGAGCTGTTCACGCCGGCCGGGATCGCCCGGCTCCGAGCGCTCGCCGCCGAACTCGGTTCACTGCCCGGCATCGCCTCCACGACCAGTCTCGCCAGCACACCGCTGGGCGATTCGATCATCGACCTCGACCACGGCTTCACCGCCGGCTGGGCGCGGCGACTGGTCTCGTTGCTGGAAGGCTATGTCGTGGGGGCCGACCATCGCACGGCCGGTGTCGCCTGCGCGCTCACGCCGCATACCGCCGACATCGCCACGCCTCGGGCGCAGGCGGTCTCCCGCGGCGGCACGATCGAGGAGCTGCGAGCCCGCATGAAGGGCCTCTCGATGGGCACCGTGGCCGGCGAGCCGGCGATGCTCCATGACGGATTCACGATGCTCTCCCGCGACGGCAACCTCCTCGGCACAGGCAGCGGCCTCCTTGCGGGTGCCGTGCTGCTTGCCTCGTTTCGCAGCCTCCTCTGGCTGGTCGTGCCACTAGCGGTGGTGCTCCTCGCCCTCTGGACCACTCGTGGCCTGCTCGCCGTCGCCGGACTCAAACTCACGATGGTCTCGACCATGCTGTCCGCGATGGTGACCGTCGTCGTGATCGCCACCGTGACCCACGTGATTGTGGAGTTTCGCAGGCAGCGGGCGACAGGCCTCAAC
>JBPCTA010000278.1:0-8086 GCA_051006595.1 Pirellulales bacterium | reverse complement strand
GCTCTGCGAGGAGCGAATCGATGTCGTGGTGTTCAATCCGGAAAACCTCTCCGCTGCCGAGACCGCCTTCCTCACATCGCTGCGAAGGGTGAGGATCGCATGATGGTCGAGCCACTGATACGGCTTTTTCTTGAGCCTCGCGCGTCGGTCTGTCCAAGCGCAACGCCGTAAGGCGTGGGGTGACCCTGGGATCGGCTGGAATCAAGCGTGCTTCGCCCGCGGCCTCACGGCCGGTCGGCTTTCACCTGCCAAGCAGTCGATCGCAAGGCACAAGTGTGACCCGTGTGAAGTGTCTTTTGCGTGATCCATGCCCCCGGTTTTATCATGCTTCTCATGATCGAGTCGCCTGTTGTCTTTGCCGCGATTCTGCTGCTCATCGCGGGCGTGTTTTCGGCGGTGGCGGCTCGGTTTCCAGCGCGGGTGTTCGAGGTCTTGCCGCCGATCGTGCTCTCCTACGCGACCTCCACGGCGCTCGCCATGGCCGGTTGCTGGCACAAGAGCCCTGGCATCGACGCGGTCCGCGGTGGGATCCTCGTGCATCTTCTGCCGACGCTCGTGTTCCTGATGCTCGTGCGGTGCGACCTCCGCGCGGTAGCTGCCTTGGGGCCGAAGGTTCTCGTCGCGGCCGCCTGTTCGACCGTGTCGATCATCGCCGGCGTCGTGATGTCGTGGCTGCTCTGGCGGTCGTGGCTGCCGAGCGACGGCTGGCAGGTGTTTTCGTCCTTGGGAGCCACTTGGATCGGAGGCACCGCAAACCTCGTCGCGGTCAGCCGGGCGATCAATGCTGGCCCCGACACCGTGTCTCTCGCGCTCGTGACCGACACCATCTGCTACACGATCTGGGTGCTCGTGCTTTTCGGCAGCGTGCCCTTTGCAGCGCGTTTCAACCGCTGGGCGGCCGCCACGAGTTCTGTGGTGGCTACCTCCAACGCTGCCGCTCCCACGGGCCGCTTTGTGCCGGCCGACGCGGTCGTCTGGCTGGGTGGTGGTCTGCTGGTGGCCGCGGTGTTGGCCACCGTCGCCGACCGACTGCCGGCGTGGGGCGTACTCACGCCGACATCCTGGACGCTCCTCCTCGTCACCGCGGCGGGCTGCCTGGCGGGGCTGACGCCGATCGCGCGGCTACCGGGCTCGGACGGAGTCGCCTCGGCGCTTCTCGCGCTCGTGGTGGTGGCAATGGCCTCGCAGGCGAGTGTCGAGGGCCTGGATCGCGCGCCGGTCTTCGTGGCTGCAGGCCTCACAATTCTCACGGTGCATGCCCTGACGATGGTCGCCGCAGCCAGGCTGTTTCATCTCGACCTGGCGGTCTGCGGCATCGCCTCGCTGGCGAACGTCGGCGGGGTAGGCTCAGCGCCCGTGCTCGCGGCGGCCCACTCCCCCTCGCTGGCCCCCGTCGGCGTGCTGCTTGGGCTGCTCGGTTATGTCGTCGGCACGCCGGCCGGGCTCGGCCTTGCAGCCCTGCTGCCCGAGTTCTCCGGGGGCCGCTAACGAGGCCTCAAGGCGGCGTCACCTCGCCGTTGGTATCGTAGGGGGTCGAATCCTTTCTTCACCGGACCGCGAGAACCGATGATCATCACCGACATCCGCTTTGGCCGGCTTCGCGTGCCGCTCAAAACGCCTTTCAAAACGACCACCCGCACCGTCGATGCGATCGATGATCTCGTGGTGATGATCGACACCGATGACGGCCATATCGGCTACGGCAGCGCTGCCGCCACCGCGCTGATCACCGGCGACACTCACGGCGGCATGCTCGATGCGATCCAGCACTATCTCGCGCCCGTGCTGATTGGGGAGAATGCCGAGAATCTCAACCTGCTCACCGGCCGCGTGCAGGCGGCAATGGCCCGCAACACGAGCGCCAAGGCGGCGGTTGACATCGCCCTTCATGATCTCTTTGGCCAGCGGTATGGAGCGCCAATGTACCGGCTGCTGGGGGGTGGAGAACCCTCGATCACCACCGATCTTACGATCAGCGTGGACTACATCGACAAGATGGTCGCCGACGCCGTCGCAGCGGTCGAGCGGGGATTCGAGGCCCTCAAGATCAAGGTCGGCAAAGACGCCGGGGTTGACGTGGAGCGGGTCAAGGCGGTGCATGCCGCGATCGACGGCAGGGCGGTTCTGCGACTCGATGTGAATCAGGGCTGGACGGCCAAGCAGGCAGTTCGCGCCCTGCATCAACTCGAGGACGCCGGCGTGCGACTCGATCAGGTGGAACAGCCGGTGCGGGCCTGGGATCTCGACGGGATGGCCTATGTCACCGAGCGGGTCGACACGCCGATCGTCGCCGATGAGAGCGTCACCGGTCTGACCGGGGTCGCGGACGTCATCCGCCGCCGTGCGGCCGACATCATCAACATCAAGCTCATGAAGACCGGGGGCATCACCGAGGCGATCCGCATCGCCGACCTCGCCTCCACCTATGGCATGGAATGCATGATCGGCTGCATGCTGGAGGGCGCGATCAGTGTCGGGGCCGCCGCACACCTCGCCGTTGCCAGAGCCGACGTCATCACCCGCGTGGACCTCGATGGTCCTTCCCTCGGGCTCTTCAATCCGGTCGAAGGCAATGTCTGTTTCGCCGGCGCCGAGATCACGATCGGTGAGGGCCCGGGACTTGGCATTCGAGCGGTGCCAGGGCTCGAGGCCCTCGTTTCCTGAGACTCACTCCACTCTTTCCCCGCATGTCAGCAATCACAAAACTTCGCGCAGAACGCGGCCAGATGTCGGCGATGGATCGCCGAATCGCCGACTATATCCTCGCCAACGCGCGGCTACTTCGTGACTATTCGTCCCAGCAGCTCGCCGACGCCCTCAAGGTGAGTCAGTCGAGCATCGTCAAGTTTGCCCAACGGCTGGGCTTCAAAGGCTATCCCGATCTCAAGCTGTCGATCACCGAGGCGGTGGCGGTGGCCTCGGCCGAGGAGGGCGGGCGGCCTGCCTCGCCGGTGACGGGCGATCCTGATGCCGCGCGGTCCGACGCCCTCTGGCAGAGCAAATCAGCCGCCGAGCGCGAGACCCAGTCAGTGAATCCGCCGCAGGCCGTGGCCAACGCGGCCCGTTGGATCACCGAGGCCGACACGCTGTTCGTGGCCGGGAGTGGCATCGACGCCGGCGCCGCTCACTCGTTCGCCGGCCGGATTTCCCTGATGGGACGGCGGTGCATCGCCCATGTGCAGCCACATGACCTCACTGCTGGCCTCGCCGCCGCGACGCCGCAGGATGTGCTGCTGATCGTCTGCGGCCATGACGGCCAGCGAGACGACGCGGGGCATGACGGTTATGGACACCGTGGAGGCCATCACGAGTGGCAGCAGGCCTGTCACGACATGCGAGCGGTGGGCGGTCGCATCGTGGTCATCACCCGCCGTGGACGTGATGCGGTGGTGCCCATCGCCGACGCATGCCTGCTCGTCTCCGCTCATGACCCGCAGCCGCACATCGAGGAGCTCATCTACGAGGCCGCGATGCGACACCTGCTCGACGATCTCTTCCTGCGGATAGTAGCGCTGCGTCCAGAGGCAGTTGCGGCCTTCGCGGCCAATCATGCCCGAGCGCGTGCGGCTCGCGGAGACGTTCTCCAACTCCCATCGCTGTCAGGGAATGTCGAGGCTGCGCCAGGCGTAGCGAAATAGATTGCGGGCATCGACATACCGTGACTCCGTCGATGGAGCGCCCAGCACCACCACGATCAGACTGCGACCTCCGCGGTCGGCGGAGGCGGCGAGACAGCATCCGGCCGCCTGGGTCGTGCCGGTCTTGATGCCGCAGTAGCCCTCGATGCCGAGCAGACGGTTGGTGTTGGTCCAGACCTGCTCGCGACGATATCCGGCGGTGTTTTCGACCATGGCCGATCGCCGTCGCGTGGCCACGATTTCGCGAAACAGCTCGTTTTTCATGGCGGCGGCGGCCAGCACCGCTGTCTCGCGGGCCGTCGAGCCTTTGCCTTCCATCGTCAAACCGTGCGGATTGCCATACGTCGTCCGCTCCAGACCGGCGGCCTTGGCCCGATCGTTCATCGCCTCCACGAACCGCTCCAGGGGGTCGCCTGCAGCCCCCTCGCGGCCGCCAACATGCTCCGCAATCGCGACCGCCGCGTCATTGCCTGAGGGAAGCAGCAGGCCGTAGAGCAGGTCGCACATCGTCAGTCGATCGCCTGGACGCAGGCCCGCCGAAGAGCCCGTCTCGGTTCCTGCCCGCGTGGAGACCGTCACGATCTCGTCGAGTTGGGCAGGCTCGGCCGCGGCCTCATCGAGCACCACCAGCGCCGTCATCACCTTGACGATGCTGGCGGGCGACCGCACGGCATCCGCCTCATGGCCCAGCAGCATCTGCCCGCTCGCGGCATCCAGCACCGCCCAGGCCGCACTGGCCACCGCGGGAAGTCCTGCTGGATCGTCCTGGCTGGCCAGCGGCGGCAGCGGCGCAGTCGCCGTCTCTGCGGCCAACGGGCCCAGTGCCCGCCAGGTGGCTGCATCCACGACTCCCGTCTCGGGGAGTCCGACCGACTTCTGAAACCGCCTCACGCCGGCCGCGGTCGCCGGCCCATACTCCCCATCCGTTCCCAGTCGATCGGCGGCCGGCAACACCGCATTGAGGCTCCGCTGCAGATCCGCGACGAGGGCTCCCGCCGCCCCCTCACCAAGCGGCCCTGTGGATGGCGCCTGCGGCGGCGCGGCCGCCAAAAAGAAGTCGAGCGTCTCGCGGGCGAAGCGGGCAGCCAGATCATCGGCCGCACCACCGGGCCCTCGCCGATCGCGGTTGTCGGTCGTCAGCAGGCAGAAGGCGATCGGACCCGCAGGCCCCAGCATGATGCCCGCGTCGGTGCGGGTTCCTGACACGGCGCCCGTCTTGTGCGCCACCTTCACCCCCGCGGGCAGGCTTCGTGGCGACATGCCCCTGTCTTCGCACGCGAGCAGGTGATCGATCATCTCACCGCAGGCACCATCCGCGACGATCCCGCGGCGGTCGAGATCTCGGCCATGAATCATCGCCAGCAGGCGAACGATCTCGGCGGCGGTGCCGCTGCCAAGACCATATCGAACGCTCGCTTCAGGATCGAGCGAGGACTCGCGGCGGTAGGCCAACGAGTTGAGCCGGATGCCCCCGAGGCCGAGCCGATCGAGAAGGTTGTTCGTCGCCGGCAGGCCGATCCGGGTGATCACGAGGTTGGTGGCGGTGTTGTCGGAGCTTGCGATCATCATGCGGATCGCGTCACGGAGCTGAAACGTAGACCCTGGCGAGAGCTTCTCGAGCACGGCCGACCCGGGCACGAGATCACCGGCACGCAGCGTGATGGGCTCGTCGAGCCTCACACCGCCGGAATGGGCGGCGGCGTAGGCCGCGACCATCACGGGCAGTTTTACGAGACTCGCCAGCGGCATCGGCCGATCCGCCCGCACGGCGAATCCCACGCCGGTGTCGAGATGCTGCACGGCAGCCGTCACCGCCCCCTCGTGCGCCTCGATCAGCGGCCGCAGGGCCTCATCGAGCGAATCCGCCGCTCCGGCCGTGCCCGGGGGAGAGCCCATCACCGTCGCGCCGAGCACGATGGCCAGACCATACCGCAGGACTGTCGTGCGATCCATCATCGTGATCCCCCTCAGGCCGCCGCGGCTACGAGTTTGGCAGCAGACCGTCGAGCAGTTCCACGCCGGTGCCCGTGCGATCAGGATACCGCCGGCGTCCATTCTCCACCACGACGCCGGTGGCGATGTCGGCTGCGAGAAGGGCGGCGCCGTCCATATCGACATGGTCGAGTTCGGGCACGATCTGCGCCAAAGCAGAGATCCCCACGGTCGATTCCGTCATGCAGCCCGCCATGACCGTCAGGCCCAGTTCGCGGGCCCGCGAAATCATCCGTCGGGCCGGTGCGAGACCGCCACACTTGCAAAGCTTGATGTTGATGCCCGTGAACAGCCCGGCGCATCCCTCCACGTCGCTCTCGGTCGCGCAGCTCTCGTCGGCGATGAGCGGCAACACCGCCAGACGTGCGACCTCGGCCATGCCCGGATCATCGGGCGGCAGCGGCTGCTCGATAAACTCCACGCCCAGGTCGCGGAGCGGGCCCGACATCTCGATCGTCTGGCGGGCTGTCCAGCCACAGTTGGCATCGACGCGAAACGGTTTGTCGGTGTGCTGTCGCAGCGCCCGCACGATCGCGACGTCATCGGCAGTGCCGAGCTTGATTTTGTAGATCGGCCAGTCGGGCACCTCGGCCAGTTTGTCCACCATGCGGTCGATCGCGTCGATCCCGATGGTGTAATTGGAAAGCGGACCGGCAGCCGGATCGAGCCCCCAGACACCGTGAAGGGCCATGCCCTGCCGCCTGGCCCAGAGGTCATGAATCGCCATGTCGAGCGCACAGACCGCGAAGGGCTGGCCGCCGAGCCGCGAGGCCACCGCCGCGAGCAGTCCGGCATACTCATCGGTGGATCCTGCCGCGAGCAGGTCGGCCACCGAGACCGCAGCCCGGGAAATGCTCTCCACCGTGGCATCATAGAAATCGTTGGTGGTGGCCTCGCCGTAGCCAAAGCAGCCGTCTTCCTCGAGCTGCACGATGACCGTGTCTTGCACGAGCACCGTGCCCCGTGAAATCGTGAACGGATGCCGAAGCGGCAGCTGGAAATGCCCGACGGCGATGCGGATCATCGCGACCGCCTTCCAGCGGCCAGCGCGAGCACCGCATCGACGAGCTCATCGCTGCCATGACGGATCGGATCAGCGACTGGCAGCCCGAGCTGTGCCCGCACCCGCTCCCGCTCCGCTTCGGCCGCCTCCGCATCCAGACGGCGACTGTTCATGGCCACGCCGATCACGCGGCCGCCCCCCCTGAACGCAGCCATCCGCTCATACGCGTCGATCACGCGATCGAGTGACGGCAGCGGCATGTGAGGCATTCCTTGATGGTGGGGCCGCGCCGCCTCGTAGACGAGAATCATGCCGTGCGGCGCGGCACCATGAAGCAGGCCCAGCGACACTCCGGAGTATTGCGGGTGGGTGATCGATGCCTGCCCCTCGACGATCATCACGTCATGGTGCTGGTGGCGGAGCACGAGCCTCTCGACCGCACCGTTGACGAAGTCCGACACGACCCGATCGATCGGGCAGCCATCGCCCGCGATCATGATGCCGGTCTGCCCTGTGGCCACGAAGGCCGCATCAACGCCGCGGGCCTCCAGTCCCCGGACGAGCTCCACCGAGGTGACCATCTTGCCGACCGAGATGTCCTGCCCGATCGTGAGAATCCGCAGACATTCCTCCCGAAGTGTTTCGCAGCGGGCGACCTCCCGCTCGTGGTTGCGGCGGACGTCGTAGATCTCCACGCCTCGGGCCTGGGCCGCTGCCGCATAGCCCGGATCGTCTCCCACGAAGTCGTGCAGGCCGGAGACGATCCGCATGCCCCGGTCGATGGCCTCGTTGAGCACCGGCCGCCAGGTCTCTGGAATACGGCCCCCGACGGGAGCGATGCCGATCACCAGTTCGTCGGCGGGGCCGGCTTCAGCAAGGCTGGCGACCACTGGGATCGCCCCGCCAACTCCGAAAAGATCCCCCGCGGTGCGGCCGACCTGAGTCGAATCGAGCACGGCCACGATCTCGGGAGTGCGATACCGCAGCAGGCACGAGGCCGTCTTGCCGGCAACGGGCTCGCTGTGGCCTTCGGTGAGGAGCACGATCCGCCGCGGCCTGTCCAAAGGCATGATTCCATGATTCCTTGTTTCACGGGTCATGAACGAACCGATTCGACGCGTCACTCCAGACCAAGCCCCGCGGATGGCCTGAAGGCGACGTCAAATCCGCAGCCGTTCGATCGAACCTCAAAGAACCCAGAAATATCCTGCCGCGGGCCCACCGCGTCAACTCTCGACGGCCCCGAGACACCGCGATACAACCTTATCGTGAAGGCTCTCCGGCGATCATTTCCTACGGTTCCTGCGCGGCAGCCTGCCGGCTGCCATCGCCTGCCGGCCCAACTGCGAATGCTGACGGCATCGGCTCTCGATGCATGCGGAAGGAATAGCCCATGAGCGGTGCCCAGCGGGTCTTTGGCGGACTGATCGCGGGCGCCTCAGCGGGGCTGTGT
>JBPCTA010000277.1:0-6109 GCA_051006595.1 Pirellulales bacterium | reverse complement strand
GGGCTATCTGCGGCAGCACGACCCGTTTCTGCCGGGCGAGACGGCCCTCGATTTTCTGATGCGGGACAGTGGCCAGCCCGACTGGAAGTGCGGCGAGGTGGCTGGCGAGTTTGAGATCAAGGGCAGCACGCTCACCGGTCCGGTCGCGGCGCTCTCCGGCGGCTGGCAGACCCGGGTGAAGCTCTCCGCCCTGCTCCTTCATGAGCCGAATCTCCTGCTGCTCGACGAGCCCACCAACTTTCTCGACCTCCGCACGCAAATCCTCCTCGAGCACTTTCTGAGGGGCTATCGGGAGGCCTGCCTGATCGTCTCCCACGACCGGGCCTTCCTCGCCGCGACCTGCGATCAGACCCTCGACCTCTCGGGCGGCAAGCTGACGACCTACCCGGGCCGGATCGACGCCTTTCTGGAATACCAACGGGAAAAGCTGGCGCATGTCGAGCGGACCAATGCCGCCGTGCTCACCAAGCGGCGGCAGCTCGAAGACTTCATCGCCCGCAACAAAGCCCGGGCCTCGACGGCATCGCGGGCCAAATCGAAGTCGAAGCAACTGGAGCGGCTCGAGGTGGAGGAGGTGGCGGAAGTGTCGCCGACCGCCGCGATCCAATGCCCGGCCGTGTCGCCGAGGCGGGGGCCCGCCGTCCGCTGCCGCGACATGGCGGTGGGCTATCCCGATCACACCGTCGCCACGGGCATCGATCTCGAAGTGGTTCATGGGGCCCGGGCCGCGATCGTGGGGGATAACGGCCAGGGCAAGACCACGTTTCTGAGAACGCTCGTCGGCTCGCTCCCGCCCGTTGCCGGCGATGTGCGGTGGGGCCATGGCTGCGAGATCGGTGTGTATGCCCAGCATGTCTACACGAGCATCGTCGAGGATCAGACCGTGCTCGAGCACCTCGAGCGCTCGGCCGCGATCGGCACCAAGCAGCAGCGGATTCTCGATCTGGCCGGGGCCATGCTGTTTCGCGGCAAGGCGGTGGAGAAGCGGGTCAGGGTGCTCTCCGGCGGCGAGCGGGCCCGGCTCTGCCTGGCGGGCCTGCTGCTGGGGTCGTTCAACGTGCTGGTGCTCGACGAGCCGGGCAATCATCTCGACGTGGAAACGGTCGACGCGCTCGCACAGGCCCTGATCGCTTACGAGGGCACCGTGGTCTTCACGAGCCACGACCGCTCGTTCATGAAGACGGTCGCGACCACCGTGATCGAGGTCAAGGATGGACGCGTGGTCAACTCGCTCGGCGACTATGCGGCCTACCTCGCAGCGGTGTCGCAGGAGATCGACGACGCCGAGGCCGCCGATGGCCGCGGCAGCAAAGGCCGTGCGCCGCCACCGCCACGCCGCGACGGCGGCAAGCCGCCGGCCAAGGCCCAGATCCGCACCGACCGGGAGGTGCGCAAGGAGATCGCGACCATCGAGAAGTCGATCGCGCGGCTCGATGCGGAGAAGAAGCAGGCCGGCGCCGCCCTGCTGCAGACCACCGACGCCGAGGAGGCGGTGCGGCTGCACGCTGCGACGACCGCCGCCGCCGAGACGCTCGCGGCGGCCGAGGAGCGGTGGCTCGCGCTGCAGGACGAACTGGCCGTCCTCGACGGCGAGACCGTGTGAGTCGGGCCCGCAACCCTCCGCCTCATACGGCCCCGCGGCGTGAGACCACGGTATCCTTGACCCTCTGCGGGCCCCGCACGGGCCGGCAGACTGCCTGATTCCCCGGAGCTTCTCATGGATTCGATCAGCCGCCACGAACAGTTGCTGCGGGTGTTTCACCTCATCGACATCTTTTTTGGCGCCAAGCAGCCGTTCACGACGGCCGAGCTCCAGGAGCGGCTGAAGTCGCGGGGCGTGATCGACGACAAGTCCGACAAAAGCATTCGCCGTGACATCGAGTTTCTCGGTCGGTTTGGCTACGCGCTCGAGGAATCGAAGAAGAAATCGCCACGCGGTGTCAACGTGCAGGCGTGGTCGATTCAGCCGGGCCGGGGCGCCGTGGAGCTCGCAGCGCCGCCGATCACCGTTCCCGAGCTGCTGTCGCTCGCCGTCGCGCGGGATTTCCTCACGCCCCTGGCCGGCACCGTCTACTGGCGGGGCATCGAGCAGGTGATCGCGAAGCTCGAAAGCGTCGCCACCGAGCAGCTGCTGGCGTATGTGGCCGAGCATCACGAGGGGTTCGTCGTTCATCCGAAGCCGACGGGAACGAAGTATCGCTCGCGGACGCTGAACGCCGTGCATCGTGCGATCCGCAACTCGCTGGAACTGGAAATCCGCTACACGAGCCTCGCTGACGAGCGGCCGCAACTCACGGCGATCCGACCGGAATCGCTCGTGCTGTACGACGGCGCCGTCTACATTGCCGCCTACCGTGTACCGGCGGCCGCCTCCCGGAGCCCGCGGGGTGACAAGCGGCGGGGCCGCAAGGCCGACGACGGGGCGATCCGATTCTTCAAACTCGACCGGGTAGTGGATGCCCGAGTGACGTCGCGGACGTTCGCCCGCCGGGAGACTCCCGTCGGCGACCTGCTGGCCGACAGCATCACGATCTACCGTTCGCCCGAGGCGCCGCGGCGGTATCGCCTCCGCATCGACCCCGAACGGGCCCGCTGGGCGGTCGAAAAGCCATTTCATCCGCGGCAGAAGGTTCGCCGCCAGGCCGATGGCGGAGTGGTGCTCGACATCGAGCGGGCATGGGACGGCGAGATGATCCCGCAACTGCTCGCCCTAGGGGACATGGTCGAGGTGCTTGAGCCGCTCGACATCCGCGACCGGATTGCCGAGACGGCGGCGGCAATCGTGGCCCGCTATTCGGGCCGGCCGCAGCGAGCGATCACGATCCTGCCGGCAAGCGGCTGAGCGGAGCCCCATCACTCACTCATGACGGCATCCCCCTTCAGCACGATGCAGATCGAGATTCCCGCGGGGCCTCGCAACCGGCAGGCCGTCGCCTGTGTGCCCGCCAGGGCAGCGCCGTCCACGGGCTGGCCGCTCGTGCTGGCGTTTCACGGCGGCCAGAGCCATCCCGAGATGATGCGGCGGTTCTCGGGCCTCGATACCTTTGCCGCCGACGGGCGGGCGATCGTTGTCTATCCCGCCGGCAGCGGCTCCCGCGCAGGACTGCTCACCTGGAACGGCGGCAACTGCTGCGGCGAGGCCCGCGACATGGGCTCGGACGACGTGGGCTTCGCTCGTCTCCTGATCGCGGAGATCGCGAGACGGTTTCCCGTCGATCCGCTGCGGGTGCATGCCACCGGCATGTCCAATGGCGCGATGATGGCCTATCGGATTGGCGGCGAACTCGCCGGCATGATCGCGTCGATCGCACCGGTGGCCGGCCCGCTGGCACTCGCCGCCATCGCGCCGGCGCGGCAGGTTCCCGTGCTCCACTTTCACGGCACGGCCGATCAGTTCACGCCCTTCGAGGGGGGCGTCGGTCGTCGGAGTGTCACGCGGGTCAGCCATCGGCCCGTGCTCGAGGGCCTGCTCGACTGGGCACGGGCGAATGACTGCCCGCCGGAGCCGGTTGCCGAGCGGATCCCCTGCCCCGATGCCGGGATCTCGATCGAGCGAATGCGGTGGGGGCCGGGAACGGCGGCCAGCGAGGTCGTGCTCTACCGACTCGACGGCGGCGGGCATGTCTGGCCCGGCCGGACCCCCGACTCGTTTCTGCTCGGGCCGGCCGTGCCATCGCTCGACGCGAACGAGCTGATCTGGGAATTCTTCGCGCGGCATCCGCTGGCCGACAGCGGCCTCAGCGGCCGCGGCCGGTAGCGCGGGTGAGGCCCGCGAGACGGTCCTCGATCGCGGGCGTGAGTTGGCCCCAACGGAATCGCCAGGTCCAGTTGCCCCACTCGCGGCCGGGCACGTTCATCCGCGCCTCCGTTCCGAGACCGAGCACATCCTGGAGCGGATAGATCGCCGTGTCGGCCGGAGACCGCAGCGCCAGCGAAATCAGATCCCAGTGGATGTCGGAGCCATCGCATCCAAGCGCGGTGCGGACGACATGCTGCTCCCGGGCGATCTGCTCCGCGGTGCGGGTCGAATCGCGTCCGGGATCGCTGTGATACCAGCCGACCGTGGTGTCGTTGTCGTGCGTGCCGGTGTAGACGACGCAGTTGGTCGGGTATCTCTCGGGCCGATAGGCGTCGGCCTGAGGCTCGTCGCCGAACGCAAACTGCAGGATCCGCATGCCGGGCAGGCCGAGTCCGTCGCGGAGCGCCTCGACGTCGGGCGTGATCACACCCAGATCCTCCGCGATGATCGGCGGCTGTCCGAGCGCCGCGGCGGCTGCGTCGAAGAGTTTGCGGCCCGGGCCCGGAATCCACTGGCCATGCTCGGCGGTGGGCTGGTCGGCAGGAATCTCCCAGTAGGCCGCGAAGCCCCGGAAATGATCGATCCGGAGAATGTCAACGAGCGAGAAGGCATGCTTCAGTCGGGCGATCCACCAGGCAAAACCCTCCTCCTCGTGAACGTCCCAGCGATACAGCGGGTTGCCCCAGCGCTGGCCGGTCTGGCTGAAGTAGTCGGGGGGCACGCCGGCGACGACGGTCGGCCGGCCGTCGGCAGCGAGCGTGAAGAGCTCCGGATGGCACCAGACGTCGGCACTGTCGTGCGCCACGAAGATCGGTAGATCGCCGATGATCGAGATCCCCAGTCGGCGCGCCGCATCACGCAGCTGCATCCACTGCTCGTGGAACAGAAACTGGAGGATTCGCGCGTGATCGATCGAGTCGGCCAGCGTCCGCCGGGCGGCAGCCAGCACGCCGGCTTCGCGGCGACCGGCATCCGCCGGCCACTCTGTCCAGGGGCGGCCCTCGAAGTGCGCCTTGAGCGAGACGAAGACCGCGTAATCGTCGAGCCAGGGCCGCTGCATCTCGGCATAGGCCTCGTATCCGGCCCGCAGTTCGGGCGATGCTCGCCGTGGAAAGGCCGCCGCCACCTCGTGCAGCAGCCTCGTTCGCGGCCCGATCACGCCGCCGAAATCGACATGATCTTCGGGATACCGGTGGAGCGAGTCGACCTGATCCGCTTCGACGAGCCCCGCCTCGTGGACCGCGTCGAGCGAGATCATCAGCGGATTGCTGGAAAAGGTCGAGTGTGTCTGATACGGCGAGTCGCCGTAGCCGGTGGGGCCGAGCGGGAGAATCTGCCAGAGTCGCTGCGACATGCCGGCGAGTCGCTCGAGCCAGCGATGGGCCTCCGGGCCGATCTCACCGATCCCATGCCGACCCGGCAGCGACGTGGGGTGGAGGAGGATGCCCGCCGATCGTGGAAGCGACGACGCGGTCACTTCGGAAGGCTCCGTGGCAAACTCGAGGGCCGACTGTCCGTATCTTGGGCGCGGCCGAGCACGGCCATCTCGACGGTGAGCCCCGGGCCGAAGGCGAGCGCGACGCACGGGCCGGCAGCACCGGCCTTGTCGAGCCGATCGAGGATGAAGAGGATCGTCGCGCTCGACATGTTGCCGTGTTCGGCGAGCACGCCGCGGGATGCGGCGAGGGTCTCGGCGGGCAGGTCGAAGGCCCGTTCGACGCCGGTGAGAATGCGGGGGCCGCCCGGGTGCACGGCCCACGTGGCGACTTCACCCACCGACAGGCCCAGCCGCTCGAGCATCTGCTCGACCACCGGCCGGAGATGGCCCTCGATCAGTTCGGGCACGCGGGCCGAGAGCGTCATCTCGAAGCCACTGTCGCCGATGAGCCAGCCCATCTCTTGCTCCGAATCGGGCAGCACCTCGGACGCCTGGCGAAGGATTTGCCAGCCCCCCTCGGCCACGCGGCCGTGGCCGAGGCCCACGCCCACGACGGCCGCGGCGCCGTCGGCGAACAGACTGTTGGCCACCACGTGGTCGCCGTGGCTGCCGTATTGCAGGTGCAGGCTGCAGAGTTCGACGGAGGTGACGAGCACGACGGCATTCGGATCGGCGGCCTCGATGGCGTCGGCGACTCGCAGAGCGTTGAAGGCTCCGTGGCAGCCCATGAAGCCGACATGCGTGCGGGACACCGACGCCGGCAGGCCGAGGTGACGGATGATTTCGAGATCGACGCCGGGGTTGGCGAATCCTGTGCAGGAGCAGGTCACGAGGTGCGTAAACTCGTCTGCCGCCACGCCGCTGGCGCACAC
>JBPCTA010000276.1:0-6760 GCA_051006595.1 Pirellulales bacterium | reverse complement strand
TCCTTCGTGTGTGTCGGCAGTCCGGTGCCGGTCGGCATCGGCCGCTTGCCCGGGCGTTCAAGGGCGAAAGCGTAACATAGGCCCCGCTACGCCGGCAGCGGCCCGAGGCGGCCGGTTGCGGGTCGGCGCCGACCGGCCGTAGGATGCCTTTCCACTCTGGGCCCTCTGGTCGGCCCGTCTCGATGAGGACCGCTTCTCCGGCGGCACGCGCCGATGGGATTTCAGGATCGCGGCTACTACGGCGACCGCCGATCCACGTTCGCGGTGGAGTGGACTGCCGTCAACGCGATCATCGCGGTGAACGTGGCGGTCTGGCTAGCCAACTTCATCCTCACCGGCGACCTCTTCCGCGAAATCTTCTCGCTCCCCTTGTCGCTCAACGACATGCTCTGCCTGCGGTCGGACCTGCCGCAACACCCGTGGAACTTCTGGTCGCTGCTCACCTACGGATTTCTGCACGACGGGCCGAGCCTCGAGACGCCCAACAATCCGTACTCGCCGATGCACCTGCTCTTCAACATGCTCACGCTCTGGTTTTTCGGACGCGAACTGGAATACCTGATGGGCCGGGCGGAGTTCGTGCGGTTCTATTGCATGGCGATCATCTTCGCCGGCATCGCCTGGGTGGTGGGCGAGAGCTTTGGCGGCCAGGGCGGCAAGCTCGTGGGCGCCAGCGGCGGCGTGATGGCGGTGCTCGCCGCCTTCATCTGGCACTTTCCGCGACAGACCGTGCTGGTCTATGGCGTGTTCCCCGTGCCGGTCTGGGCGCTGGGTGTGCTCTACCTCGTCTCCGACGTGCGAGGCGCCGCGCAGGGAAGCGGCAACGTCGCCCACCTGGCACATCTCGGGGGAGCCGTCTTCGGGCTGCTCTATGCCTGGCGCGGCTGGAGCCTCGATGGTCTCGCCCAGCTGCCAGAGCGGTTTTTCAAACGGCAGCCTCGGATGCGGATCGTGAGGCCCGACGACGACGAGAACACCTCAGCGCGGCCGGGAGACGACCCCCGACTGGACGAGGCGGTCGATCGGATCCTCGAAAAAATCAGCCGCACGGGCGAATCAAGCCTCACGTCGGCCGAGCGGGAGACACTCACCAACGCCAGCCGCCGGCTCAAGGAACGCAGCCGCTCCTGATCGCCTCGCCCTGTCGATGGCATCAGCGGAGCAACTGGCTCAGCGAATCGTGGGCCCGGCCGGCACGGCGGCGGTGCGGCTGGCAAGCGACTGAAGTCGCAGCTGATCGATGATGCCTGCCACCTCGGCGAGCTTGGCGTCATCGACCCGACCCGAGAGCACGCCCTGCGGACAGCCCCGGGTGTCGATCAGGACGATGTTGGGCTCATCGGGCACCATGCCAAACCGCTGCCGCATGATGTCCTCGAAGTCGAGCCACACCGACACGAACTGTGATTCCTTGCGCAGCCGCGAGCGGGCCACCGTCTCGAGCGCCTTGGGCACCTCCGGCAGACAAGCCACCGGAATCACGTGCACATCAGGCGGTGCCAGGCCCGTGGGCCAGCCCGGCAGACCGGCCACCGGCTGCCGCGACCATTCCGTCGCCGGAGCCTGACCGGCCGTGGGATGAAACCGCACGTGCAGCTTGCGGCCAACCTCGAGGGCCGCCTCCGCCCCCTTCCGCTCCGCGTAGACGAGCACCACCACATCGCCTCGCATCCGTAGCGTCTCGTGCCGGTTCTTGAACTGGTCCTGCATCGCGATGTTGACGACGCGTTCACCTTCCTCGGCGATACTCCGCGACGACGTCGCGACGAAGACCGGCACGAACAGGAAGGCGATCGGCAGCAAACCGAGAAGCAAGCGTGGCATGATGCACCCACGGGGTCAGACGATTGAAGTTGGGGAAGTACCGCGCCAAGGCAACCCGGCACAAGCGGGCTTTCACGTCGGTGCGGTCTGTCTCTCGCAAAGGCCCAACGCCGTGAGGCGTGGGGTGGCTCCGGGATAAACTCGGGGGGTCAGCGTGGCCCGCCCGCGGCCGTACGGCCGGTCGGCTTGTACGGGAGCCCGGCCTGACGGCCGGTCGGCTGGCACGGGCATGAACTCAGCGAGGGGCTGCCTGTGCCCTGGAGCCGGCGTATGACCGGGCACCGATCCGCTTAAGCGGATTGGTCGACGGAGGCAGGATGCCGAAGCGCCGGCGGCATCCGAGTGAGTGGAGCCCAGGATGGGCGCAACGAACGTCCGGCGACGGGGCATGGGTAGTCCCGAGCCGCGCGCCAGGCCCGCCCGCGGCCGAGGATGACATGTGTGTGGCATCACGCCACGAGGATCTCCTCCTCGTCGGGCACGTCCTCGGTGGTCGGCGGGGCGTCTTCGTCATCCTCCGTGTCCGACTCGCGGGGCATCGGCTGCAGAAACGCGATCAGGGCCGGCAGGAACACCAGCGACGTGATGGTGCACATGGTGACTCCCAGCGTGAGCACCCGGCCGAGGCTCTCGAGGCCGCGATGGCTCGCCACCATCAGGGCGCCGAAGCCGAGGATCGTCGTCAGGGCATCGACGAGCACCGAGTTGGCCGTCGAGGGGCTGATGCGGTACGGCGCCGGTCGCTCCAGGGAATCGTGGACGATGTGCACCCCGTAGTCGACGGCGATGCCCAGGATGAGCGGGATGCCGATCAGATTGGCGGGGTTGAGGTCGATGCCCACAAACCCCATCAGGCCGAGTGTCTGCAGCATGCCGAGCGCCAGCGGCAGCGCGGCCAGGAGCGCGTGGCGGATCGAGCGGAAGTCGAGCCAGAGCACGACGAGGATCACCGCCAACGCCGAGAGGCCGGCCTGCTCGTAGCTCCGTTTCATCTCGAGGGAGGCCTCGTAGGCCTGCAGCGGGTTGCCCGTGGCCCGCGGATCGACGCTGCGGACATCGCGGACGAACTTCTCGAGCGACTCGAAGTTCCAGATGTCGCCGCGGCCGTAGATCTTGAGCAGGTGCCGGCCACTCGAACCGACGAACCGCTCGACGAGGCTCGGCGGCAGGTCGGCGAGCGCGGGGGCCTCGGGATCGGCCACGCCGGCGAGCGCGTGCAGACGACTGAGCAGGTCGCCGGCCGCCCGTTGCTGGAAGGTCGCGATCGAGCGGTAGCATTCCTCGGGCCCTTTGCGACGGAGGCTGTCTCGGGCGCGTTCGAGGTGCCAGGCGGTCCGGAGGCCTCCGGGCCGCTTGGATGCCTCTCCCTGGGCCCAGGCCAGCGTCTCGCCGAGCGCGTCGAGCCGATCGACGGGAATCTCGGGAGGCCGCTCGGGCAGCGTGGCGAGTCGGCCGCGGATCCGTTCGATGAGGGGCCGCTTGAGTTCCTCGTCGACCGGGAGGAGCGACGCGATTTCATCGACCCGCTCCACGCAGGGCAGGGCCACGAGCTTCGCCTTCCGCTCGAGCAACTGCTCCCGCGAGTCGGCGATCGAGAGTGCATACCAGACGCTCTGGTCGCACTCCTCCAGCAGCTTCTTCTCGACGGCGACGCTCTCCAGCCCTTCCGCCTGCAGGTTGAGAAGGTTGTGGTCATAGTGAAGCTCGTGGAGGCCGCCAGCGAGGGCCATCGTGCCGGCCACTCCCGCGAGGATCACGATCCGTGGATGCCGAAACACCGGCTGCAGCCAGGCATGGACCGGCACCGGCTCTGGGATCCGCCGGCCGAGCCGACTGCGGTCGACGATCGCCACGACGGCCGGCAGCACGAGCAGTTCGGCCAGACAGCAGAGCAGGATGCCACCGCCGGCGATCATGCCGAGCTCCGCGACACCGACAAAACTCGTGAGGGCCGCCGCGAAGAACGCGACCGACGTGGTGATCGCGCCGGTGAGAATGCCGGGGCCCACCTTGCCGCTCGTCTCGAGGAGGGCCTCCTCGCAGCCCATTCCCCGCCGCCGCTGCTCGAGGTAGCGGCCGATGTAGTAGGTGCCGTAGTCGATGCCGACGCCGATCATCGTCACGGTGAACGTGACACTGAGAATGTTGAGGTGTCCCACGCTGGCGGTGGCCCAGGCGAAGGCCCAGGCCATCCCGATGACGAGCACGCCGTTGGCCATCACCGCGTGCCGAACTCCGCCGAAGCCCGCGATGATCACGATCACGACAGCCGCCATGGAGAGCCCGCTGGCCCAGACCATCGACTGCTGGCTCGTCCGCATCTCGTCGTCTTCCATCACCGGCAGGCCGGTAAGGCCGATCGAGGTGCCCGGATGCCGTCCGCTCACCCGGGCGATGATGCTCCGCAGCTCGTCGGTGGCCGCCGATGCGCCGGCGAAGCCCCCCTTCTCCTTCGTCAGTCGCAGGAGCACGAAGCCCAGTCGTCCCTCTTTGGCCAGGAGGTGTTCGCTCGACAGATCGCGAAGCGTCGATAGCGACTCCGGCATGCTGGGCCAGGGCGACACGTAGTCGCCCCCGCGGGGATCGGCCGTCGGCGGTGCGTCGATGCCGGCGACGAGGCTTTCTACGTAGCGTTCCAGCGCGACCGACGAGGGCTCGTCGCGCGGCTCCTGCGGTGCGCCGCCGGCCACCATCTGGCCGGCGAGTCCGCCCACCATGGTGCCCACCTTCAACTGCGCCCAGCCGCCATCAAGAATCGGCTGTGTCCGCTCGATGAATCGATCGATGTCGGCCAGATCGGCCGGCGAAAGATAGTGCAGCCCTTTGGAGCGAATCTTCGAGAGATCGACCTCGTGGAGCACCGACCGGAAACGCGACTCTTCGCGGGCGACCTCCCGCGACACCTCCTCGAGCACGGCGATCACGTCTTCACGCGACGGCCCCTCGACCACGACGACGGCATCGTCGTCCTCGCCAAACTCCTGGATGTAATCGATCCAGAGTTTGTTGTATTCGCTCTTGGGATCGAGCAGATCGACGCGGCTCACCTTGTAGCCGAGGTGACCGGCCGTCCAGACGCCCGCTGCAGCCGCCGAGAGCGTCGCCAGCAGGATGACGGCCAGCGGATGCCGTAGGCAGACCCTCGTCCAGGCCACGAGGGCCCGCCCGAGCAGCCCAGGCGCGTGGGAGGTGCGGTCGGCGGTGCGGCGGCCGCGATTGGAATCGAGGCGCTCGTGGTGGTAGGGCATCAGATGCGGTCCCGGCGGTCCACAAACGAAGCAGGCGGAGGATCGCCCGGACCGGGGCGGGATGGTAGGGAACCTGCGTCCCTGGGCCAAGCCCCGCTCGCCCGGTCTTGCAAAGGCTGGGAAAGCGGGGCAACCCACCGAAAATGCCCGCCGGAATCTCTGGCCCGAAGCCTCCCCGCAGACCGAAAAACCTTCGCAGGCGGCACCGCATGCGGTGCCGGGGAGGGTGGAGTCCGGGGGGATTCGACATGACCGTGCGTGTGTTTGCGCTTGTCTGCCTGAGTTGGCTGACCGGATCGGGGCTGATCCCGATGGCCGCCCAGGCCGCAGGAGAATCGTTGCAGCCCGCCGCACTCACCGCGGCCATCGCCGATGCCGGTTCATCGAGCCGCGAGGCCCGGCGACTCGCCATCGAGGCCGTGCCCTTGGCCCGCATGCCGCCGGCCGAGCGGCAGATTGCCGAGCAGGCCATCAAGCAGACAACGCTCTATCGCCACCTGCCCGCGGCCAGCATCACCTGCGATGCCGCATTGCTCGACTTCATCCTCACCAAGCCGGAAACGCTCGTGGATGTCTGGCGAGTGCTCGGCATCAGCAGGCTCGCCTTGGATCCAGTCGGCCCCGGGCAGTGGCGGCTCTCCGATGGCTACGGAACCGCTGGCACCGTGCGCTTGCTCCATCACGAGCAGACGGACCGCGGCGGGGTCTACGTGTTTCACGGCCGCGGCGGCTACAACGGTCCGCTTTCGCCCAAGCAACTGTCGGGCTCGTGCCTGGTGGTGGTGCGACACTCGGTCGATGCCGCGACGGCAGCGGGTCGGCCCCGGCAGACGATGCGAATCGATGCCTTCCTCGACGTCGATGGCGTGGGTCTGGAGATCGTGACCCGCACCCTCCAGCCGCTCATCGTGCGTTCGGCCGCAGCGAACCTGCACGAGATCAGCCTCTTCGTCTCGCAGTTTGCGGCGGCCGCCTCCCGCAATCCGGCTGCCGTGGCACGGCTCACCGATCGCATGTCACGGACGAAACCTGAAGATCGTCGCGCGCTCGTCACGCTCGCCTGCGGACTTGCGGGAGCAAGCTCACCGACCGTCGCCCGGCAGCCCGTCGATGCCGACGTGCAGACCGAACTGGCTGCCCGTTGGATGACGGCCGAACAGCTCGACGGCATGCAGCGGTGAGGATGTCCCGCGGCCTCACGGCCGGTCGGCTTTCACGCGGTACAAGCCCAACGCCGTAAGGCCTGGGGTGAACCCGGAATGGGCTCGGGATCCAACGTGGCTCCGCCCGCGGCCTCACGGCTACTGCGTGCTGTCGGGCCTTGCCGTCGATGCGGGCACCGATGCAATCCGCATCCTGGCCTCCGAGGCGACGAGGTAGGGACGCTTGTATTCCGGCATGTAGCCTCGGGAACCACGAACGGAGACCTGCTGGCCGACGAGCGGGCCGAGGTTGACGCCCGGGCTGGGCGTCACGAACGCGAGCACGTTGTTGCTGTCGTCGACGACGGCCCACCGCGGGGCGTCGGGCCGGCGGGAAATCACGGTCGCAAGCCGACCCGTGGTCTCCATCTGGTCGGGGGGCGTCCAGGTGGGCTGACCGCCGGCCGGCCGGCCGCCCGGCATCACGCCCGGCCGCACCGGCCTCGATCCGAGCGCCGACAGGCTCGACCACATGCCACCGAGCCG
>JBPCTA010000275.1:0-3683 GCA_051006595.1 Pirellulales bacterium | reverse complement strand
GGGCACGGGCAGCCCCTCGCTGAGTTCATGCCTGTGAAAGCCGACCGGCCGTAAGGCCGCGGGCAGCCCTGCTGCGCGGCTCGGGACAGCCCATGCCCCGTCGCCGGACATTCGCTGCGCCCATCCTGGGCTTCGCTCACTCGGATGCCGCCGGCGCTTCGCCATCCTGGCTGCGCTTGGCGTCATACGCCGGCTCCGGGGCACGGGCAGCCCCTCGCTGAGTTCATGCCGTCTTCGTACAAGCCGACCGGCCGTGAGGCCGCGGGCAGCGCTGTCACCAGGGTTCTTCCATCAGGCCGACGATCTGCTGGGCCATTTTGATGATCGCCTCCTGCTGCGTGCTGGCGACCGAGCGGCCGTATTCCGGCACGAGGCCGGCGGCCTGGCCGACATCGACGGTCGCGGCCGGCAGCGGTACCTCGCCCGAGGCGATCACGGTGCCGCCCCGGTCGGCCCAGGTGACAAGGGCCTGGTAGTTCATCTCCACGAACCGCGACTGGTCGCTCGGACTCTCGACCACCATGCGCTTCGTGTCGGCCACGATCCGGCCGGTGAGCACGCTGTCGGCGCCGTCGGCGCTTCCGACCACCTTGAAGGGTGTCCGCTTCTCGATCTCCTTGCAGACCGCCTCGGTGAGCCGCTCGCCGATGTCAACGGAGGGCGTGGTGCGGAAGCTGTCGCTCTGGATCATCGGCACGTAGACGGTGCGGACGTTGGACGCGTAGAGCGTGTTGTTGCCGAAGCGGTAGGTGGCGCAGCCCGCCATCAGAACCAGAGCCGGCGCCATCAGGCAGGCCAGCCGGCGGGCAATGCGGGTGTTCATGAAGGCATCCTTGCCGGACGGCTCAGAACAGGGGGGGGGCGATGCCCGACTCGTCCTGACGGGCGATCTGGGTCTCCGCCTCCGCCATGGCGTCGAGTTCCGCCTCCTTGAGCGAGTCGGGATTGAGCACGCGGGTGAGCATCGGGAACGGATCGTCGGAGACGTCGGACTTTTCGCGAATCGTCTGATACTTGGTCCGCGCCTGCTCGGCGAGCATCGTCTTCGGATAATCGCGGGCGATGAGGGCGTAGTAGATGCGGGCCGAGGCGTAGTGCTTGCCCTTGGCGTAGAACTCGGCCCGCTGCCAATGCCGCAGAGCCTGCTGGGCCGCGATCTCCGCGCGGGTCTTCTCGACCCGCTCCTCCTCGTCGCGGCTCAACTGGTCTGGAAACTGCACCACCACCTGATCGGCCAGAATCTCGGCCTCTTCCAGGATGCCTCCCTCGTAGCCGGGGCCCTGGTAGGCGTGGAGCTTCGACTGCAGGCCCAGCAGATGGGCCTGGAGAAGAAAATCGCTGTCGGGATACTCGCTCCGCAGCAGGCCATAGAAGTAGTCGGCGTCGAGCCACTGCCGGTCGAGGAAGTGGGCGTTGGCCTGCGCCATGATGCTGTCGTCGGCGAGGGCGCCCCTGGGATCGTTGATGCGAACATGGTCGTAGGCCTTCAGCGCCCGGCCCCGGGTGTCGAACAGCGGCCGGCTCCGGTCGGCGAGATTCGGCACGATCACCGGCAGGTGAGATTTCTGATCGACCGCGATCCAGTATTGCGCGATGACGAACTGCCGCTGGGCGATGCGGTCGAGATACTTCGTGTTGGCGTACTTCTTGACGAGTTCGTCGTATTGATCCTCGGCCTTGGGATACTGGTCGGTGAAGAAGTAGCTCTCGGCGAGCTGCCAGAGCGCGTCCTCCTCGATCACCGAGTCGGGCCAGCGGTCGATCGCCACCTTGTATTTCGGAATGGCCTCCTTGTAGCGGCCCTCCCGGAAGATGGCGTCGGCCTCGGCGAGCGCCTTGCGGGCGATCGGCTCGTTGGGGCCGCGGCCCACCATCTTCTTCCAGCGACGCTTGACGTTGTCGCCCTTGAAATAGTCCCAGCCGATATCCGTGGACGAGGGGGTGTATTCCGAGGAGATGATCTCGGAATCGGCATCCTCGCCGAGCTGACGGTCGATCTCCTTCTCGGCAGCGGCGGGCGTGGACTTTGCCCACGGCCATTCGGGCTTCTTGAGCGTCGCGCAGCCCGAGGCTGTCGCGGCGCAGATCGCGATCGCGACGGTGAACCGGCGGATAGCGGTGGGCGAAGCCGATGGCATCGGGGAGGGTTTCCGGGAGGAAGGCTTCAGCGCGCCGACCGGCGGGCGGCCCGGCGAGGCTGCGTGGGCACGCGCAGGGGGCGACCGATCAAGTGGGAGAGGAGTGTCGTCATGAGGCCGCGCACCTCGCCGCTGACGGCGGCTGGGAGGGGAATCTCGTCGGCCGGCACGCGGCCGTCCGCAAGCAGCCGCAGTGCCGCCATGGCCGATGCGGAGACCGAGACCACCGCCCTCCGACCGACGCGGCAGCGGTCGCAGAGGGTGCCGCCATCGAGCATGCCAAAAGCAGTGCGGGCCGCGGCGTGGAGCGGCCCATGGCATTCGGCGCACCGCGAGAGCACGGGGGCCTGACCGATGAGTCGGAGCATGGCGAGTTCCACGGCCGTGAGCACCGCCGCAAGAGCCGTCTCGTCGCCGCGCCAGTCGGAGAGTCTTCGCAGCGTCGCATGGGCCACATCGAAGAACTCCGGTTGCGGATCGGCGTCGGCCGTCAGGGCGTCGAGCAGTTCGGCGACATGCAGGCCGCCAAGCACCGCCGACAGGCTGTCTCCCACACGAAACCGGCTCTCCAGCGCGGCTTCAGTGAGCAGATCGAGTCCGCCCGACGATTTGCGGAGGACGAGTACCTGACAGGTCGAAAGCAGGTCAAGGGCGCCGTCAAAACCGCTCTTGGGCCGCCACGCTCCCTTGGCCAAGGCCCGCAGCTTGCCGAACTCCCGGCAGTAGATCGAAACGACGCTGCTTGTCTCGCCAAACGGTATCGTGCGGAGAACGATCGCCCGTGACTTCTCAGCGGCCATCGCCTGAGGGTATCTGGAGCCGCTCCACCCGCACCAGATCGATCCGCCGCCGCGTGGCGGCCAGCACCTCCATGACGGCCCCGTGCGACTCGATTCGCTCGCCGATCTGGGGAATCCGCCCGAATTGATGAAATACGAAGCCGCCGATGGTCTCGAAATCCTCCTCCTCCGGCAGGTCGAGCTCCAGCCGGTCGTTGAGCGTGGCGATGCGAACGTGGGCCAGGGCCTCGCAGGCGTGGGGTGCGGTCATGCGGATGCCGTCGGTAAACGCCTCGTCATGCTCGTCGGCGATCTCACCCACGATCTCCTCGAGCGCGTCTTCGATCGTGACGACCCCGGAGACCCCTCCGAACTCATCGGTGACGATCGCCATGTGGGTGTTGCCCCGCTGAAACTCCAGGAGCATCTTCTGCACGCTCATCGACTCGGGCACGAACCACGGCGGCCGCAGCAGCGGCCGCAGCGCCGGGGCGGGCCGGTCGGCCGGGGGCGCGGTGAACGCCTCGGCAAGTCGGATGAGCACGTCGCGGGTGTGCAGGATGCCGACCACATCGTCGGGCGTGCGGTCCCAGACGGGCAGCCGCGTGTGGCCGCTCTCGGCGGCCAGTCGGACCGCCTCCTCCCACGACGTTTCGAGCGGGATCGACGTCATCTTCGTGCGTGGCGTCATGATCGCGGCGACCCGGACCTCGTCGAGGCCGATGATGCCCTTGATCATGTCGCGGGTCGCCCCCTCGAGCCTGCC
>JBPCTA010000274.1:0-2623 GCA_051006595.1 Pirellulales bacterium | reverse complement strand
ATCGAGTACCCGCCGCAGGCGACTCCCGCAAGAGCCATGGCGTACGCGGTCGGTTCGGGGACGATTGTCAAAAAGCCGGTCGCCGAGTCGAACGTGGCAGACTGCCCGGCCGTGAGGCCGGTGGCAGTCACCGCCGAGAAAGCGCCTGAGAGGCCGCCCGTGTTGGAGAAGAGTTGCAGCAAGTCTCCACCATCGGCCTAGGTGCCGCCGCTGTAGTTCAGGTTGAGCACGCCGCCCAAGATCACGCCGCCACTGCCGCTGACGAGGTCGAAGGTGCCGGCCGTGAAGGCAGGGTCGGTGATCTCAAACGTGCTCGTGCCGGACTGCGAGAGATCGAGCAGCAGGCCCGGGCCGACGGTGATCGTGCCCGCGCTGTTGCCCGGTGCGAACGAACCCAGCACTGCGAGCGTCTTGCCGCTGCCCGACAGCGTGCCCGCGCCGGACAGGCTGGCAGTCGAGGGAAGAGAGTAGGTGCCGGCCGTGAGGGCGGCGAGGTCGAATGCGCCGGGACCGCCGGAGGTGCCGACGTTCAAGCCGCCGGCGCCAATCGTGCCTGTGCCCGAGAGGGCGATGGTGCCGCCTGAGATCGTGGTGAGCCCAGAATAGGAGTTGGCCCCAGCGAGCGTCAGCATGCCGGCACCCTGCTTCGTGACCGCGCCGGAACCGCTCACGACGCCCGAGTAGGTGGAGGCGTCGGAGCGGTTGAAGACGAGCGTGCCGTTGTTGACGAGGCTGCCCGTGCCGCCGAGGAGGGCGCCGGTCGCGCCGCCGGTCCCGACCTGGAGGGTGCTGCCGGCGTTGAGACTGATCACGCTGGCCGCGTTTCTCGAGAGCGTGCCGCCGACAATCACGAGGCCGCCCGACATGGTGAGTGTGCCGGTGCCACTCGCGCCAACGACAAGGTTACCATTGATGGCCAACGTGCCGCTCGACACCGTGGCCGTGCCAGAGCCCACGGAGACATTTCCGAGCGTGCCGGAGGCCGCCGTGACGTTCCCTCCGTTCACGACGAGCAGGCCCCGGCCGCTCCCGCCGATGGTGAGGCCGCCGCTGCTGGCCCACGTGCCGCCCGAAACGGTGACGAAGCCTCGGCCGCTCGTGCCACTGCCGAGCGTTGCGGACGCGTTGGTGACGCTCCCGCCCTGTACGTTGAGCGTCCCGCTGCCGAGTAGACCAAGGGTGAGGTTGCCGCTGCTGGCCCACGCACCGCTCGACACGGTGACGGTGCCTCTGCCAGCGGTGCCGCTGCCAAGTGTGCCCGACGTATTCGTCACGCTGCCGCCGGCCACGCTCAGCGTGCCGGTGCCACTGCCGCCGATGACGAAGGTGCCCGTCGAGGCCCATGTGCCGCTCGACACCGTGGCAACGCCGATTCCGGCGTTGAGGCCGAGACTGCTGTTCACGCCGGTGACACTGCCGCCCGTCACGTTAAGCGTGCCGTTCCCCGCGCGACCGACGCCCATGTCCGAACTGCTCGCCCACGTGCCGCTCGACACGGTGGCGGTGCCGGAGCTGTTGGCGTTGTAGGCCACGTAGCCTCCAGCTGTGTTGATGACGGTGCCGCCATTCACGTTGAGCGTGCCTTTGCCAGAGAATCCGACACCGAAACTGCTGCTGGACCACGTGCCACCCGACACCGTGGCGGTGCCAACTCCGGCACTAAACTCACCGATATACGCCGCGAAGTTCGTAATGCTGCCGCCGGCAACGTTCAGGGTGCCGCTGCCACCTCGGCCGACGGACATATTGACGGTATTGGTCCACGTGCCGCTGGACAACGTGACCGCGCCGACACTCCCTGCACCGGTGGCGATATAGCCCATCCCGTTGGTGACGTTGCCGCCAGACACGGTGAGTGTGCCGGTGCCTGTGTTGCCGATGGCGAGCGTGCCGGTGCCTGACCGAATCTGTAGCAGGCCGGCCGATGCCGACGTGGTCATGTCCAGCACAACGGTGTTTGTCGCGGCCGTCGTTCCGGTGAGATTGACTGTGCCCGTGTTCGTCACCGAGAGCGTTCCCGTTCCAGAGATCACGTTGCTGATCGTGAGGGAGCCGGACTGGTTGACCTGCAGCGTTCCGTTGGCGATGACGTTGCCCGTGACGGTCGCGCCGTCGTTCAGGAGCACGGTATCACCGGGATCGATCGTACCGCCGGTGTAGGGCGTGTTCGCAGAGTCGTACGTGGTCGTGGCGGCATGAGCAGGGCGTGTGGCGAAGCCCCTCGCCAGCATCGCAGAGAGGGCAAGCCCGAGAAACCACGACGACGAACGGAGGGCGGGATTGGAAGTCATTTGTTTCATGAGCAGCGGTCGATTCATATCCGGGTATGGTGCGAGTCACGCAGGAGGGGTACAGGCTTATATGAGATCGAGACCAGCGTTGACTCCGTGATCTGCTGAATGGGACGAATCGGGTACGTGCTGGGACGAAACGGGTACGCCTAGGGACGAATCCGCCACGGGTTGGGACGAATCCGCGGCGAGCGCCGGCCATGGGACTGAAAACGGCGACGATGCCTGCCGGACTGACAAGGGGGTCGAACCAATCGCGACATCCCACGGACTCAGGGGAGATCGCCACGACCAAGCGCCACGGTTTTTGGCCGCCCCGCGCCGCCGTTTTC
>JBPCTA010000273.1:0-7163 GCA_051006595.1 Pirellulales bacterium | reverse complement strand
CTTCGAGCACGAGCCGCACGGCTCGGGCGAGCACCAGCTTCTCCACGTCGCGGCCGGCCTGGGCCATGCGCTCCGGCGTGAAGCCATGATCGACCGGGGTGACATCCTGGGCGATGATCGGCCCCGCATCGAGTTCCTCGGTCACGAAGTGGGCCGTGGCGCCAATGAGCTTCACGCCCCGCTCGAACGCCTGTCGATACGGGCTGGCTCCGGCGAAGGCCGGCAGGAACGAGTGGTGGATATTGACGATGCGGTGCGGATAGCGGCTGATCGCCGCGGCCGAAAGCACCCGCATGTAGCGGGCCAGCACGACATACTCGGGCGCATGGGCATCGATCGCCTCGAGCAGCGCGGCTTCGTGGGCCTCCCGCGAGAGCCCCTCGTGTGACACCAGATGGAAGGGCACGCCGAATCGTTCGACGAGACCGCGGAGATCGTCGTGGTTGGCGACCACGGCGACGATCCGACCCGGGAGCTCGCCAACGGTGTCGAGCAGAAGGAGTTCGCCCAGGCAGTGCGGCTCGCGGGTGGCGCAGACCACGATCGGCCGCCGCTCTTCACGGGTGACGCGGACGCGCGCCGCCGCCGGCAGCACGCCGGCCAAGTCGGCCCGGAGTCGGGCGGCGGCGACGGGCAGCCCCGCCGGGGCGACCTCCGCCCGAAAAAAGAAGTGTCCGGCCGAGGCATCGACGTATTCGTGATTGCTCTCGATGTTGAGCCGTCGCTCCTGGAGCACGCCGGTGATCCGGTGGATCAGCCCCACCTCGTCCGGGCAGTCCACCAGCACGATCTCCCGGCCTGATGCGGTGCTCATCCCCAGACCCCGCTCTCGGCCTGAGGCCTTGGCGTCGTGACCGGCCTCCAGGCCAGCACCACTTCGTCGATCACGATGTCGGTTTTTTTCGCGGGGATCTCGATCTCCTCGAGCGCGATCGATTCGGGACTCGTCTCGAACCGAATGCGGTCGAGTTCCTGTTCGATCTCCTCCTCGAGTTGCATCCGCTTCTCCTCCAGCGTCGAGAGGCTCTCCTCGGCGTGGGCCACATCAGCCTGCTGGCGGGCGGCGCGGCTGGCAGATCGCATGGAGGTGGCGGCGCGGCCGATCGTGGTGGCGCTGGCCTTCTTGCGGCCAAGCAACGCGCCGATCACGGCGGTGCCGATCGAGACATAAGTCTGCATCGACTGGTTTTTGGCCTCGGCCTTCTCCCGCTCCACCTTCTGCCGCGCCCGGTCGATCTTGTCGGCGATCCCCGCGAGTTTCGCCGCCTGCTTGTCACGGACCTTCTCGATCTGCTCGTCCCGCCACTCCTTCACGCGGTGCGCGATCCGCACCCGAAAGTCGCCCTGCGATTCGCCCGGCCGCGAAACGGCGGCAAGCGCCGGGGCCGACCAGGCGGTGAGCTTGGACGTTCGGCCGAGATGGCTCTTGAGCGATGCGGACAGCGTGGCATAGCCCCGTGGCCCAGCGAGGGCCGGCGGCAGCGGTGCAAACGAGCCAGTGCGGGGGGCCGGCTCCGTCTGGGGAGCCTCCGCGAACTGCTCCGCCGCTTCCCAGGCCGATTCGCCAAGCGACTCGCTTGCCGGTGCCAGGCAGACGACCTCGCGATCGACCTCGATGCCTGCTGCCGGCTTCGAATAGCGCACCCGCGCCCGGCCGAGGATGGCGGGCTCATACCGCACCAGCGTGTCGAGCGGTACCGCATGCGCCGGTGGCAGAAACACCTCCCGCACGCCCGGCGGCAGGATCGGTCGCGGACCGCCGGCCCGGGTGCCGAATGACGGCATCGGGGTCGCGGCCGACGCTGCAGCCGGTGGACTCGATCCACTCGCCCCGCCCGCCGCCGGCCCGGTGGTGAGCCGGCGAATCTCTTCGCGAAGCAGCGGCCCGCGGAGATAGGCCATCGTCCAGCGACTCTGAAAGAGCGTCTCTTCGTCGCCATGCACGCTGTGCATCAGGAATCGCCGCTGTTCAAGGCCCGAAAGCAGGGCGTCGAGCCGGCTGCGATCGAACGAGCCGCCGGCGGCTTGCGCTGCGCCTTCCAGACCATCGAGCACCCGCGCCTTGTCGCGGGCCGTCTGGAGGCGTCCCAAAAACCAGAGCCCCGCGTTGGAGAGTCCCTTGTAGTCGAGATCGACCGGATTCTGCGTGGCCAGCACCACACCCAGGCCGTAGGCGCGGGCCTGCTTGAGGAGCGTGAGGATGGGCGTCTTGCTGGGCGGATTGGCGGTGGGGGGAACGTAGCCAAAGACCTCGTCCATGAGGAACATCGCCCGCAACGCGGAGGTGCCCCCTTGGGCTCGCATCCACGAGATCGTCGCGCCGGCGAGGAGCGTGACGAACGCCATGCGCTGGGCATCGGCCAGGTGCGCGATCGACACGACCGCGACGCGTGGCCGGCCCTCGGGCGTCCAGAGCAGCCGGCCGATGTCGAGCGGCTCACCGTCGAGCCAGGCTTCGAACCCAGGCGCGGCGGCGACGGTGTTCAGGCGACTCGCAAGCTGAAATCGATCGCCGGCGGGATAGAAGTTTTCGAGGTCGAGGAATCCGACCCGTTCGATCGGCGGCGCGGGAATCGCCCGCACGAGCGTGCCGAAATCGACCCTCTGCCCGCTCTTCCAGAGGGAGTCGATGATCGTGGAGAGGAGCACGTGCTCGCGGCTGCGGCCCGGCTCGGCGTCGATGCCGACGAGCGCCAGGATCGCCGACACGAGCGACTCGATCCGTTCGCGGCGGGCCTCCGGGTCGTCGAGGATCGCAGCGGCTGGCGCTTCAAGGCTGCCGAGCATCGCCAAGGGCCGGCCCGCGCGGCTGCCGGGAGTGTAGACGGCCATCTCGGCCGCCTCATGCAGTCGGCGGATCCGATCGCCCGACTGGCCGCTGGCTGCGAGGCCGTCTGACCACTTCTTCGCGGTTCGGTCGGCGAGCTCCTCGAGCGTGATGCCCTCGCGGCGGGCCGCCTCGGGTTCGAGCCACGGCAGAAAGTCGCCGGCGGAGAGGTTTGGGAACGAGAGCAGGACGTTGGCGAGATCGCCCTTGGGGTCGATGACGAGCGTGGGGATGCCATCGAGTGCCGCCTCCTCGATGAGGTCGATGAGCAGACCCGTCTTGCCACTGCCCGTCATGCCCACGCACACGGCATGAGTCGTGAATCGCTTGGCATCGACGAGCAGCGGGCCCCCCGACGGCTTGCCGCTGTCGCCATCGACCTTCTGGCCGAGGTAGAAGACGCCGAGGCCTTCGATTGCCGCCGGCAGGGGGTCGGCCGGCGTGCTCCGCTTGCGAGTTTTCTTTTCCGCTGCCATCGCTGCGTCTCCGCGGGCCATCGTGGTGGTCGGTCGGGACCCACGATTCGACGCCGCGGCAGGGAAACGTGCAAGCCGCACGTCGCCGGCGGGCGGGGAGCGTCACGCTTCTTCCCCGGCCCGCCGGCGAGGCGATGGGCCGAACGCCTTCGGCCATCGACTGGGGACGGTCATGAATCGGTCAACAATCCGGATTCGGCCTCAGCGGCGCTTTTTTTCCCGGCATGCCGGCGCGGCGGCCAGAGTGATGACGATCACCTCCTCGCCCGTGGCCGGACTGATGTCGTGATGGACGGTAATGGGCGCCGAGCCGGCGGCTTCGCGGACGAGCGATTCGAGTACGGGCCTTCCGGCCAGCACCAAGTGGCTGCGAAGCTGCCGGAGCAGATCGGTGCCGCGTCCGTCGCCATTGCCACGTCCGGCGATCAACTGCTGCTCCGCCGCCGTCAGCACGCCCTGGAGGTGCACGAAGAGCCGGTTGTCGATGAGATGGGTTTCTACGTGCCGAGGGCCGCGGCCCATGAACTCCTGCTGAAACCGCGACACGGCATCGCAGACCGCAGCCTCGATCTCCCCTTGCGACTTCATGTTGAGCCCTCGAGGCGACGCTGTCCCAAACCAGCCACACTCCACGAACCCCACCCATTGGGGGGTATCGTGTTCATGAGGTAAGGTTTCGGTCTCTCGGCGGGAGGAGCATGAGTCGAAATCCGTCGGTCCGGGCTCGCCGCACTCCGCACGATGTTGAGCTTGGACGTTCGTAAAAGTCGAACGGCCGCGAGGCCGCGGGCAAACCGCGCCGATTCCGAGCTCACCTCCGCGGCAGCAAGACCGCGCTTGAAGTCGGTCTGAGTTTGGAAACACGTCAGTGTCTCATCACCCGCGGCGGCGGTTCGCACAGCCGCTGCCGACGTCGCCGGAAAAATCTGCTTGCGTTGCCCAAACCCCCCAATATAATGCGTGACGTTCCGACGAAACGGGCCGTCGATCAGCGACGCCCGGGTCTGAAGATCACTGCAAAACATTATCGAGCGGAAGACGAATCGAGGGGCAGTCCGGCGCGAGCCGGGAGGTCCGTCGCAGCGTAAGCCGGCGAGAGAGAACGCCTTCGGGCCTTCTTTCCCGCCGGCTTTTTTTGTTTCCATCCCCGGCCCAGCATTCCCGAATCACCGGCACAGGCACGATGAAAACGATCTCGTCGGAACGACTCGCCCGCACCGTCGCCCACGTCACCGCCAGCTTCGAACACGTGCTGCTCGGCAGGTCGCCGACGAGCGTCAGCGTGGTGGCGGACGACGGCTGGATGGTGCTCCACCTGCACGAGCCATTTTCCCAGACAGAACGGCGGCTTTCCGTGGACGAGGAGGGGGCCCGGCGCGTGCGGGAGTTTCACCGCTACCTCTTCGAAAACACGCTCGATTCCCTGCTCCGGCGAATACGCCAGAGCACAGGCGTCGAGTTTCGCGGGGCGCTCGCGCATGTCGACACGCACACCGGCAGCGTCTTGAAGACGCTTACCACCAAATCGGATGTCGACCTATTTCTGCTGGGCCCGGGCCTGCCGGCATTGGGCGTGCCGGTCAACGCCCACCTGCATGCCACGGCAACGACCATGGCGGGCGGCAATGGAGCCGTCCGCGGCTGAGTGACTTTATCCCGGAAGGACCCGCAACCATGAAGAAGGTGACCCATGTTGGTGCTGACACGAAAGAATCGCGAGAGCGTCGTCATCGGCCGGACTGACGAGCTTCAGATCGTGCTCGAGATCACAGTGCTCGAGATCGAAGGGGGCAGGGTACGGTTGGGCTTCGAAGCCGACACCCGCATGCCGATCCATCGCCGCGAAGTCTGGGACCGGATCTGCAACGGCAACGGGAATGGCGACGGGAACGGCAACGGCCATCCAAACGGAGACGGTCATGCGGCCGGACAGCCGCTGGCGATGGCCAGGAATGTCCGCCGGTCTTCGGGCGCATGACCATGAAATCCCAGGGCGAAATCGAGGCGGCAGTCTGCGACGGCATCGCGCGGTTTCAGCAGGACTTCGTCGGCCGCGGACCGCGGGATATCCACGCGCATCTGATCGGCCCGCTCCTCGTGGTGCGGCTGCAGGGCGTGCTGACGCCGGCGGAGCGGCAGCTCGTCGCCCCGTATCACGATGCTTCGACGGACTGTAATGGCGGGGGAGCCACGAGTGCGAACGACAACGGCAATGGCCGATCGCTGCTCAAGCAGGTGCGGGCGCACATGGTGGCCACGGGACGGCCACGGCTGCGGGAGATAGTGGAGGATGCCACCGGGGTGCCGCTGGTGAGCGTGCACCACGACATCTCGACGCTCACCGGCGAAGAGATGATCGTGTTTTCGCTCGCCGAACCGCCGCCGTGCCGTGCCAAACGGAAGCTTGATGCGCAGAGCGGGCGAGTGAAAGCCGACCGGCCGTGAGGCCGCGGGCAGTCCTGCCGCACGGCTCGGGACTACCCATGCCTCGTCGCCGGACGTTCGTTGCGCCCATCCTGGGCTTCACTCACTCGGATGCCGCCATCGCTTCGCCATCCTGGCTGCGCTTGTCGTCATACGCCGGCTCCGGGGCACGGGCAGTCCCTCGCTGAGTTCGTGCCCGTGCCAGCCGACCGGCCGTGAGACCGCAGGCTCCGGTCCAAGCCGACCGGCCGTAAGGCCGCGGGCAGTCCTGCGTTTGGTGCTGGGTCCATTCCGGAGTTCGCCCCGCGCTTCACGGCGTTGGGCGACGCTTTCCGGGGTCTGTTAGCATTTCTGTCCGTCCCCCGCCCCACCGCATTCCCAGCCGAGAAACGCGTCTCCCGTGGCAGCTTCCTCATCCCCGACACCCCGGGGGGTCACCGTTCTGCTTGTCGACGACCAGCCAATCATCGGCGAGGCCGTGAGGCGGATGCTCTCCGGCGAGGAAGGGATCGCGTTTCACTATTGCAAAGACGCCCCTGCAGCCCTCGACAAGGCGGCGGAAGTCCAGCCCACGGTGATCCTGCAGGATCTCGTGATGCCCGAGATCGACGGACTCACGCTGGTCCGACAGTTTCGGGCCGACGAGCGATTTCACGACGTGCCGATCATCGTGCTCTCTACCAAGGAGGAGGCCGCCGTGAAGGCGGAGGCTTTCGCCATCGGTGCCAACGACTACATCGTGAAACTGCCGGACCGCCTCGAACTGATCGCCCGCGTGCGCTACCACTCCCGGGGCTATGTCGCGCTTGTCGAGCGGAACGAGGCCTTCACGGCCCTCGAGGCGAGCCGCCAGGTGCTCGCCAACGATCTCGCCACGGCCGAGAACTACGTGCGGTCGCTGCTGCCGCCCCCTCGGCTCACGGGCCCAGTCCACGCCGACTGGCGATTCATTCCATCGGCGGCACTGGGCGGGGACGCCTTCGGCTACCACGACCTCGACGCCGATCACTTCGCCGTCTATCTGCTCGACGTCTGTGGTCACGGTGTCGGAGCGGCGTTGTTGTCGGTGTCGGCGCTCAACGCCATTCGGAGCGAAGCCCTTCCGCATACCGACTTTCACGATCCTGGAGCCGTGCTGGCCGCGCTGAATCGTGCGTTTCCGATGGAGCGGCAGAACGACATGTTTTTCACGGTGTGGTACGGCGTGTTTCATCGGGGGACCCGCCGGCTGCGATGGGCCGGTGGTGGGCATCCGCCGGCGTTGCTGGTGTCGCCTGGTGAGCAAGAGCCGCGCCTGCTCGATTCCGACGGACCCCTCATTGGAGCGGTGGACGGGCTGGAGTTCGGAGCCAGCGAGGTCGAGGTGCCCGCGTCGGCCAGGCTGTTCGTCTACAGCGACGGAGCGTTCGAGATCAGTCGCCCGGACGGCTCGATGT
>JBPCTA010000272.1:0-2656 GCA_051006595.1 Pirellulales bacterium | reverse complement strand
CTACCTGACCGCGCGATCGGCGTCGGACGTGGTTTTCCAAGCTCGCCAAGAGTTGACGCGTCGTTGGTGGAAGCAGCGGCGCGAGGGATTTGACCTCTACATCAGCCAGTTGGTGCTCGATGAGGCTGGGGCGGCCGATCCCACAGTAGCAGCAGACCGTCTTCGCCTGCTGGACGGCTTGCCGCTTCTTGGCTAATCGGCGGAAGGTCACCACCTACCGGCCTTGGACGGCGAACAACCCGGCTGGTACCAAGTTGGGGGCAGCGTCACTGCACGAGGGTTTTCTCACCAGACCTGGATCAGTCTTTGAGAACGGGGTCATTTTGGAAAAGAACGCTTTCGCTGCGCCGCCACGCGGAGCGTAGCCTCTTGCATTCGGGGTTTTTCTGCGGTCAAACCACGACAAGGGATCGATCCTCCGCCGGCAAGGTTTCCGCCACCGCATGAGCGACGAATCATCAGGAAGCGGCCATGGACCCCGAAAGAAGGCCCGCGGCAGTGCCAAGGAGCGGCTGGCCGTCGCCCGTCGCGAGAGTCCTTCCGGTGTTGCCTGGGAGCTCGTCCACCCGCGTTGCAGCCGCCGCCGCCGGGAGGATATCGAAGAGGTCGAGGCAATGGTCGAGGCGGGCGAGACAGAGATCGCGCGAGACGAGCTCGTCTGGCTGCTCTCGGAGTGCCCTGACTTTCTCGATGCGCACGTGCAGCTCGGGCTCATCGCCTTGGAAGAAGACGATCCCAAACTTGCCCGCGGTCACTTCGGCCGGGCGTATGAACTGGCCCTGCGAATCCTCGATGCCGCTGGTCCGCCGCGACCGTTGCCCTATCTGCTCGAGGGCAACAAGCCCTTCTTCCAGGCGGCCAAGGGGCTCGTGCACTGTCTCGTCGAGCTTGGCCGCCGCCAGGCCGCCAAAGAGGTCTGTCAACGAATCGCCCCGCTCGACGCCACCGATCCTCTCGGCATTCAGCGGATCGTCCAGCGATAAGCCGCCGAACGGTATGGTTGCCGTATCATGCTTGGCTCGTGAACCTTTCGTCGCACACCATTCGGGGATTCCGTCCCATGATTTCTTGTGGCCCCGTCTTCGCCAGATGCCTTGCGCTGCTCGTGGTGGCGTTCATGGCCTCCGCCTCGCTCGCAGCCGACCAGGCGGCGACGCTGCCCACGGAGGCTGCCGAGACGATCCGCCTCTGGCAGGACGACGCCCCGGCCTCACGCGGCACGGCCGACCACGACATTCCGGTCGTGGCCTGGTGGCCTGCACCGCTGGCTGATACACCCTCGGCCGCGTTGGTGGTCTGCCCGGGCGGCGGCTACGGTCACCTTGCCGATCATGAAGGCACCGACTACGCGAAGTGGCTCAACACCCAGGGAATCTCCGCGTTTGTGCTCCGCTACCGGCTCGGCAGCAAGGGCTACCGGCACCCGGTCATGATCCAAGACGTTTCGAGGGCCATCCGGCTCGTACGGCACGAACACGCGAGGTTCGCCATCGACCCGAAACGAGTGGGCGTGATGGGCTCCTCTGCCGGCGGCCACCTCGCGCTCACCTCCTGCATCCAGGGCGGCCCCGGCGCAGAGGATGCAGCTGATCCGATCGATCGCGAGTCTTCGCGGCCCGATCTGGGCGTGCTCTGCTATCCGGTGGTGAGCATGCTGCCCGAGAAGACCCACCTCGGCTCGCGGAAAAACCTTCTCGGTGAGGAGCCGAGCGACGAACTCGCGAAGTCGCTCTCGGGCGAACTTGCCGCGCACGACACCGTGCCGCCGGTCTTCATCTGGCACACCTGGGAAGACAAGGCCGTGCAGCTCGAGCCGATCCTCGAACTCTGCCTGCGGCTGAAGTCGCTCGCCCGTCCTTATGAACTGCACGTCTACGAAACCGGCTCTCACGGCCTCGGCCTCGGCGTCCGACCCTACAACGCCGCCAGTCGGCTGCATCCTTGGACCGTCGAATGCCGCCGCTGGCTCGGCGCACAAGGCTTTTAGCGAACCGCTTCCACCCGCCGCTTTTCAAATAGCACCATGCAGTCACGCTTCATCTCACTCGACGGCATCGACGGCGCCGGTAAGTCGGCGCAGATCGGCCGGCTCGCCGACTGGCTCAGATCCCGCGGTCAGACAGTGACGACCTGCCGCGATCCCGGATCGACTCCCGTGGGCGATGCGGTCCGCTCGATCCTGCTCGACCGCCATGATCTGCATCTCGCCCCGACAGCGGAGATGTTTCTTTACATGGCGGCCCGGGCCCAACTCGTGGCGGAGGTTGTGAGCCCGGCGCTTGGCCGCGGCGAGTGGGTCGTCTCGGATCGCTATCTGCTTGCCAACATCGTCTATCAGGGACATGCCGGCGGCCTTGATCCGGAAGATATCCGCACGGTCGGCGGCGTGGCCACTGGCGGACTCCTGCCCGATCTCGTGCTGCTCCTTGATGTCGATCTCGAGACCAGCAGCCGCAGGCTCGACCGGCCGCTCGACAAGCTCGAAAACCGGGGCGATGAGTTTCGAATGCGGCTCCGCGCGGGCTACCTCGACGAGGCTGCGCGGCATGGTGATCGGATCGTCGTGATCGATGCGACGGCCGGCATCGACGACGTGGCGGCGGAGATTCGCACGGCGGTCGCGTCACGTTTTCCGGAACTCGCATAAGCCGTAGGG
>JBPCTA010000271.1:0-2660 GCA_051006595.1 Pirellulales bacterium | reverse complement strand
GCGCTTGGCGTCATACGCCTGCTCCGGGGCACGGGCAGCCCCTCGCTGAGTTCCTGCCGTTCCGGTACAAGCCGACCGGCCGTAAGGCCGCGGGCTGCCCTGCTCCCGGTACAGCCCGTGGCTGGCGATGAAGGCCTCGACGGCCCGCGGTGTGCGATAGCGGATGCTCCGGCCCGCGGCGACCGCGGTCCGCAGGTCGCTCGCCCGGATGCCGATCGCGGGCATTCGCACTCGAGTGGCGATGATCTGGTCGAGACGTTCGCGGCCGAGAAGGTCGGCGAGGCCGGCCTCGTGGGCCAGGGTGGCACCGTCATCGAGCGCTTCGCGTTCGACGGCGAGCAGCTCGCAGCGATCGGCGATCCCACGCGGATCCCGCCACGTGGGCAAGCCCGCGAGGGCGTCGGGGCCAAGCATGAGCACGAGGTCGTCGCCTGGATGGCGTTCGGCCAGTGCGGCAAGCGTGTCGATGGTGTAGCTCACGCCGCCGCGATCGATCTCGACGGTCGACACGGCAAACGCATCCTGACCGCCGACGGCGAGCTGCAGCATGGCCACGCGGTCGGCGGCCTCCGCCAGTCGCTGCGCTTGTTTGTGGGGCGGGATCGCGGCCGGCACGAACAGCACCCGATCGAGCCGCCCCTGCTCACGACAGCACTCCGCCGCGATCAGGTGGCCCGCATGGACCGGATTGAAACTGCCGCCGTACACGCCGATTCGCATCGCTCACCTCCGCCATCCGCGATCCCGGCCACGGGTCGATAGACCCCGCCGCCGCCGGCCATGTCTACTGTCGTTCATGCCCCAGCAGCATACGTCGCAACGCGAACTCTTCGAGAGCCGGCCGCAGTGGGCCGAGGACGACGCACGCCAGGGCATGATCGCCACGGTGGTGCTCCCGGAAGGAGTCGACAAGCCGCTCGACTATCTGGTGCCGGAGCATCTGGCCGCCAGCGTCGAGCCAGGACGTCGAGTCCGCGTGCCACTGGGGCGGGCGAATCGCGAGCGGCTCGCCTATTGCGTGGCCGTGCGGCACGGCGAACTGCCGCAGTCGCCCCTCAAGAGCGTGGCCGGCGTCGAGGACCAGAAGCCGTTGCTCTCGCCGCGGATGATCGAACTCACCAAGTGGATGGCCGATCGGTGGATGGCCCGCTGGGGCGAGGTGCTCGAGGCGGTGCTGCCGGCCGGCGCGAGGCTGCGGACGAGAGTGCGCATGTCGCCACTGCTCGTTGCCAGCGGTGCGCCGCCCGCGCGGCGGCCGACGCCGGCGCAGGCGAAGGTGCTCGCGGCCGCGGCCGAGCCGAAGACGGCGGAGCGGCTCGCCGATGAGACGGGAGCCAGCCGTGCGGTCGTCACCCGGCTCCTGAAGATCGGCTTGCTGCAGGAGGCCGGCGCGGTGGAACGGTCGTCGCGAACCGCCACGCCGGAGCGGCCTGCGATCAGCCACGAGCGGCCTGCGGAGCTCTCGCCGGCCCAGGGCGAGGCACTCGAGGCCATCCGCGGGTCGATGCAAGGCGGACGGCACGAGACCATCGTGCTCTTTGGTGTCACCGGCAGCGGCAAGACGGAGGTCTACCTGCAGGCCGTCGAGGAGACGGTGTCGTATGGCCGGCAGGCGATCGTGCTGGTGCCCGAGATCAGCCTCACGCCGCAGACCTGCGACCGGTTTCGAGCCCGGTTCGGCACGGTCGCCGTGCTCCACAGCCACCTCACGCCCGCCGAGCGGCATGCCCAGTGGCGGGAGATCGCGTCGGGGCGGGTCAACGTGGTGGTCGGCGCACGATCGGCGATCTTCGCGCCCACGCCGCGGCTCGGGCTGATCGTCATCGACGAAGAGCACGAATCGTCGTTCAAGCAGGCGACGGCGCCCCGCTACCACGCCCGCGACGTCGCCGAATGGATCGCGAAAGCAGAGGGCGTGCCGCTGGTGCTCGGCTCCGCCACGCCGTCGCTGGAGACGTTTGCACGGTGCCTGTCGGGCGACTGGCGAATGTGCCGGCTGGCAAACCGCGTGGGCGGCTCGCAACTGCCGGCGGTGATCACCGTCGACCTCCGCGAGCGCGGCAGCCGCTCGCGCGGCGCAGTCAGTCCGCGACTCGCGGCCGGCATCCGCTGGGCGCTCGATGGCGGCGGCCAGGTGATGCTCCTGCTCAACCGCCGCGGCTTCGCGACGCATGTGCAGTGCCACGCCTGCGGCCACGCGGCTCGGTGCGACCAGTGCGATCTCGCCCTCACGCTGCATCAGCCCGGCAATCGGGGCATCTGTCATGGCTGCGGACTCGTCACCCGGATCCCCGCCGACTGTCCCGATTGCCATGCCCCCGGCCTCGCCCACTCGGGCACCGGCACCCAGCGGCTCGAGGAGCAGATCCGACGGTCGTTTCCCGACGCGGCCGTCGCCCGCATGGACACCGACACGATGCGGTCGCGGGTCAGCCACTAGCGGACGCTAGATGCGTTTCGGAATCGGGAAATCGACATCCTGGTAGGCACTCAGATGATAGCGAAGGGGCTCGACTTTCCCGCGGTGATGCTCGTGGGCGTGGTGAACGCCGACGCGGCCCTTCATCTGGCCGACTTCCGCGCGTCGGAGCGAACCTGCCAGCTCGTCACCCAGGTCGCCGGCCGCAGCGGACGAGGACCGCTCGGGGGTCGTGTCGTGG
>JBPCTA010000270.1:0-12115 GCA_051006595.1 Pirellulales bacterium | reverse complement strand
CCTCAATGCTCGTCACGCTCACGCCGATTCCGCCGCCTCCCCGAATCTCAGCCTGAGCGGCTGCCGATTACTTCAGCCGGCGGTAGATCGCTCGCACGAGCGCCGTCGTCGCCCGCGGGGCGAGCCGCTTGAGCCGCCAGAGCCAGCGGGCCTGCAGCCCCACCACGACGTATCGGCGATTGATCCGCACGGCGCGGAGCACGCGGCGGGCGACGCGATCGCTCGTCCACCAGGTCACGGCCATCCGCCGCTCCGCCTCCCGCTTCTCGACCGACGACGTGAAGTGCCACGAGTCGAGCAGACCCGAGCGAAAGAAGCCCGGGCAGACCACCGTCATGCCCGGCCGGCGCCGCGGACACTCGGCCGCGATTGCCTCGGAGAGCGCGACCACTCCCGCCTTGCTGGCGGAATAGGCGGCCATCGATGGGGGCGCCAGGATCGCGGCGATCGAGGCCACGTTGACGACGTGCGACCGGCCGGGGGCGGCGCGGAGCCAGGGCAGAAATGTCTCGCAGCCCAGTGCCGTGCCCACGAGGTTGGTATCGATCACCCGCCGCCACTGCGACTCGGGCATCGTGCCCACCTCCCCGGTGGCACCGACTCCAGCGGCGTTGACGAGCAGGTCGAGCGTCTGCCACTCGTTTCGGAGCCGATCACGAAGCGCAGACCACTCGGCTGCATGGCGGACGTCCATCCCGATCCGCAGCATGAGATCCGGCGGCGTCGGCTCGGCGGCGTTCCAGCGGTCGATCGCGTCGGGCAGATCGATGCAGGCCACCTGCCAGCCATCCCGCACAAGCGCCTCGGCGAGTGCCCGGCCGAGGCCGCTGGCGGCACCTGTCACCACGGCCGTCCGCGGGGCGATCAGGCTTCCGGCCACCGTTGCCGACACCCGTCTCTCAGCGACATGACGACTGTCAGGCACGATACGGGGAACGACGGCCGAAGCCGCATCCTGCGGGGCGAGACCGTCGAGGGGACGAGCGAGGGTGACGGGACTCGAACCCGCGGCCTCCAACGTGACAGGCTGGCGCTCTAACCAACTGAGCTACACCCCCGTGTCGGGCCGGCCGGGTCGCCTTCGCGACGCCGCACACGGCACCTTGAACGGGTGTCCTTCTCGACGAGCCGAGAGTATAGCCGAAGCAGGATCGTGGGCCAGCGGCTAGAAAATTCCCCGGTCTGGCGCGAAGCCTTTCCGCTCCGCCGTTTCCAAATCCTGCCGCGCCTGGCGATCGAGGCCCAGGGACTGGCAGGCCAGTCCGCGGTGGTGCAGCATCACCGCAAGGCCGTGGTCGAGCGACCGCAGGCGGTAGGCAAGTTCGTCGGGGTCGGCCCGCCCCGCGAGCGTCATGAGCTCGCGGCGAGTCTGCTGCGTGGCGTCGATGGCGAGGTTGAGCTGATCGACGGCTTCATGATGGCGTCCGAGCAGGTGGAGCACGAATCCCTTGGTGTCGAGAAACTCGGGGGCACCGTCACCGTTTTCAGCCAAGGCGGCGTCGATGTCCTCGAGGGCCTCGTTGAGATCGCGGCCGACAAGCGCCCGGATGTAGGCGCGGTGATTGAGCGCCTCCGGATCACCGGGGCCGGCAAGATCGACGGCTGCCTGCGCGTCGGAGAGGGCGGCGTCGGCCTGGTTGAGCATCACGCGGGCGAGCGCCCGAACGCGATGGGGCTGAACCGATGTGGGAGCCATCGAGATCGCCTGCTCGGCATCGACGATGGCGCCGCGAGGATCGCGGTCTTCGATCCGAAGCATCGCCCGCCAGCAGAGGAGCCGGCTGCGCTGCACGGTGTCGTCTCCGGCCCAGCGGATGGCCCGGCCCATGTCGCCGATCGCCGCGCGAACGTTGCCACGAGCCTCACGCACCATCGCCCGTTCGAGCGACCACTGCACGACCGCCTCCGAGACCGCGGGCAGAATGGCGGGTGCGAGCAGGCCCGGCAACACGACCGCCGCGAGCACGCCCAGCAGAAACAACTTCTTGCCGCGGCCAGCCTTGCGGTCGCCGCGGGCCGCCGCAGCAGCATCCCGGGGGGCCGGCGCGATGCCGGACGGATCGAAAAACGAATCCTCCGGAGGCGTGAACTCAGGCGGGATCGGAAAGCCGAACTGGTCGTAATTCTTCGCCGTCCTCTGATCTCGGGAGACGCCGGGCGGAGCCATCCGGTTTCAGAAGGCTCGATCTCGCGGCGTCCCTGATTGTACGCAGCTGGCGCAAACCGGATGCCGCACGGCACAACCGCCGGTTTGACGGCCCGGACCGGGTGCCGTACCCTCCCGATAAAGGCCCAGGAGCGCGTGCCATGCCACTCTATGAAATCGAAACCGACGCCCACATCATCATCTCGTGGGCTGTCGACGAGCAGGCGGCCGGGGCCGTGGTCCACGACGCCTACCCGGGCGAGAAGATCGTGAGGCTTACGCGGCGGCCCCGCGATACCTGGGTGATCTCGAAGTCGGCCCTGGGGCTCAACGACTCACGGGCGAATCCCTGCAGCACCGCCCGCGAATGCCTCGCCAAGGCGGCGGGCGACAAGGTGCATGAGATTCGACTTTACATGCACGAGAACGGCGATGACCTTGACCGCGCCCGCAAGGTGATCGAGTCGAATATGGTCATGGGCTGGTAGCGGCCCGCGGCCTGACGGCCGGTAGGGTTGCTGCTCTCTTACCCGGCGGGAATCGCTTCCTGATAGGAGGCGGGTTGAACCGCCGACGGCGCTTCGCCGGGATCGCCGGCGAGGATCGTGCGACTCGGGCGATAGCTGGATGTGCCTCCCGGGCGATAGCCGGGATCGGGGCGACGCGTCGGCGCCGGTGGCGCCACGCCGCCGGGCGTCGCGGCCGGCGGCATTTCGGCCGGAGGCACGGCGGGACTGAGAGTCTCGGTCGCCGGCGGAGCGGCGGGCATCGCCGGCGTGCCGCCGGAAAACCGACTTCCGTTGACGGCGCCGTAACGGGAGTCGCCCCCGCCCGCAGGAGCGGTCGCCGCCGGTGCGGGCCAGCTCTCGGCTCCGCGTGCATCGGCCACGCGGGTTCCGGCGGGATCAAACCCGGCGGTTGCGGCGGCCACGCCGACTGCTGCGGCGGGTGCCGCCATCGCCGGACTCTGGGCCGGATTTCCGGCGAGGGGTGCCGGATAGCCAGCCGTGGAGGTGGCCGGAAGCGATTGATCGATCGGGGACGAGCCGGGAACGCCCCCATACGGGCCCACCTGCGGCGAGATCGACGAGAGGCTGCCTGGCACGGTCGCCGCTGCCGGGGGCGATGCCGCAGCGGTCTGGGAGGCGACGGGGGCCGCGACGGGCGTGGAGCCGTAGGTTACGGCGGCCGGCTCCACCGGCGCTGAGACCGCTGCAGCCGCCACGTTCGCCGTGCCGGCCGCCTGGGCCTTGTCGAGCACGTAGCCTTCCGGCGTGGTGGTCGTCGGGTAGGGCTTGGCCGCGGCGGACGGCTTCGTGACGTCGGTCGGAGCGGGCGGTGCCGACGCGAGCGCCGCGGGATCTTTCGAGGCATCGCCAAACGTCCACCACGAGGGCTTGGCAGTCCACGAACTGCCCGACTTGCAGCCCCCCGCGACCGCCGCAGCGAGGGCGAGGGCGATGCTGAGAGTGTGCTGCCGCCGCATCCAAACCGTGCACATGCAACTGCCTCCGGACGGAATCCAAACACCTACGAAGAGAGGGGAATAGGATTCCATCCGGAGCTACGTCAACGGCAGACACGGCGGCCCTGCACGCATTCGTGACTCGAATCACACTCCCCGCGCGAAACTGGGGGGTTCGCGCGGGGGCCGTCGGGCGGGCCTACTTGGCGGCGGCGAACCGCTTGCCGATCGCGTCCCAGTCGATGACGTTGTAGAAGGCGTTGACGTAGTCGGCCCGGCGGTTTTGGTAGAGCAGGTAATAAGCATGCTCCCAGACGTCCACGCCCAGCAGCGGCGTGTTGCCGTGCTTGATTGGGCTGTCCTGGTTGGCGGTGCTCTCGATCAGGAGCTTGCCCTTGGGGTCGAGCGAGAGCCAGGCCCAGCCGCTGCCGAACCGGCCCATGGCCGCCTTCGTGAACTCCTCCTTGAACTTCGCGAAATCACCGAACACGGTGCGGACCGCCTCCGCCAACTGTCCCGACGGCTCGCCTCCCTTGCCCTTGGCGAGCGACTCCCAGAAGAGCGAATGGTTGGCATGACCGCCGCCGTTGTTGCGGACGACGGTGCGAATCGACTCGGGCACCTTCTCGAGATCGGCGATCAACTTCTCGACCGGCAGCGCCGCCAGGTCGGCATGGCCCTCGAGCGCCTTGTTGACGTTGGTCACGTAGGCGGCGTGGTGCTTGTCGTGGTGGATCTCCATCGTGCGGGCGTCGATGGAGGGCTCCAGGGCGTCGAAGGCGTAGGGCAGGGCGGGCAGCGTGTAGGCCATGGGGGAATCTCCGGTGGGGAAACGTGGCTCGTGCGGCAGGATCGTATCCGAAGGGCCGGAGAGCGGCAAATCGCCGCGACTGTGACGGTCGGCGGGGTTGAAGCGGCCGTGTCTTTCACGCCGACGGTGCCGAACCTGCACGACGTTCTCTCTCTCACGCCATCGCGGTGACCGCTGCATACCGTCGGCCCCGGCGGTCGAATCAACAGGGGTCGGGACGACACGGACGGCAGTAGCGCCTCCTGCGTCGGTTTCGATCGGGGTGCCGAGCATCCCGGTCCGGCAAGGAGTGCCGGCACCACACCGTCCTCGAATGGATTCGAGTTTTGTCATGTCCGTCAATGCGAGCCAGCGGCGCGACCAGCGTCGCCGCATGGTCGTTTCCTGGAAGCGGTCGGCCGACGCCGCGCAGTCGCCGTCGGAGTCGCCGCGGGTGATGGCGGCCTACGACGCGGAGGCCCATCCCGAGCAGCAGCCCGGCCCTGCCATGCTTCTGCCAACAGGGATTGGCGGCCTGTCGTTGGCCATTCTGGCGATCCTGCTGCCGCTCGGCGCTGCGATCGTGGCGGCGACGAGCGAGCATCTCTTTGGTCGCAATCTGTTTGCGGGGAGCGGACGGTTTGCCCGCACGCTCGCCGCCGCGGGAGCCGTGCTCGACCCGCAAAGCGGCGCATCCATCCAGATTTGGATGTCGCAGATGCTGCTCGTCGGAGCGGCCGGCGTGGCAGTGATCGTGCGACTCATGCGGCGGCACCGCCGCGACGACTTCAAGGGCCGATTCCGCGCCTGGGGATGGATGGCCGCGCTCTTCTTGCTGTCTGCCGCTGCCGGCGTGGTGCCCATCGGGCGGCTGCTGGGGGCGGCTCTCTCGGACGCGACGGGGATCACGCTCGGACCAGACGGCATCGGCTGGTGGATCGGCCTCGCGACGATCGCGTTTGCCGCCGTTTCCCTCTGGGCGGTGCTCCCGTTGCACGAACGGCTGGCCACGGCCTTCTGGATCGTGCTGACGCTCGCCTGCTGGGGCGGAGCGGCTGCCGCGTCATGGCTGGCAGCCGGCCGCGAGCGGGTGGTGATGGCCGGCCTGGCGGCCTGGTCGCTCGGCGCCGCGTGTGGGCTGATCGCGATGCTCGCTGCGGCGCGATCGGTGATCAGGGAGGTCCGCGGCCAGTGCGGCCGGCCCGCCGTGAAGCCGAAGGCGGAGAAGGCCGAGAAACCGAAGCCCGCCGCTCGTGTGACCGAGCAGGAGGAAGACGATGAGTCGCCCGCCGATGACATGGCCGAGGTGTCTGGCGACGACCGCGACACGGTCTACACCGACGGATCGGAGGACGACACGCGGCACCTCTCGAAGGCCGAACGGAAGCGGCTCCGGAAACTGGCCCGCATGAATGGAGCCGCCGCCTGATCGCGACACGATTGACGAGGTCGGCCGGCGTGCGGGACAACGAGTCGCGAGTCCCCGTCGTCGAGAGGCACCGACCATGACCGTCCGCACCCGTTTCGCGCCCAGCCCCACCGGCTACCTCCACATCGGCGGCGTTCGCACCGCGCTGTTCAACTGGCTCTTTGCGCGGCGACACGGCGGGCAGTTCATCCTGCGGATCGACGACACCGACGCGGAGCGGAATATCGAGACCGCGCTCGAGCCGATCCTCGAGGGGCTGAAGTGGCTCGGGATCGACTGGGATGAGGGGCCCGGCGTGGGCGGCCCGCACGCGCCCTACTATCAGTCGCAGCGGGCGGCGGGCCATCGCGCCGCCGCCGACAGGCTGCTGGCCTCGGGCCATGCCTACCGCGACTTCGCCCGGCCGGAGGAACTCGACGAGGAGCGGAAGGCCGCCCAGGCCGCCGGCAAGCCCTTCCTCTACAGCCGACGCTTCGCCGCCTTCGACGATGAAACCGCGCGGCGGTTCGAGGCCGAGGGCCGGCCGAGCGTAGTGCGGCTGAAGATGCCCCGCGAAGGTTCACTCGTGATCGACGACGCCGTTCGCGGCCGGGTGGAGTTTGCCTGGGAACGCGAGCAGGATCATGTGATCCAGCGGGCCGACGGCTCCTGCCTCTACCACCTCGCGAGCGTCGTCGATGACCACGATCTCGCGATCACGCACGTGATCCGGGCCGAGGAGCATCTCTCCAACACGCCGCGGCAGGCCTTCATCGCGCTGTCGCTCGGCTATGCCCTTCCGGCCTACGCGCACCTGCCGCTCGTGGCCGAACCGGGCAGCCGCACGAAGCTCTCCAAGCGGAAGCTCGCGCAGTATCTTAAGAACGCCGACTTCAAGCAGATCTCGGAGCACGGCACGAAAATCGCGGAGCGGATCGGCCTGGCGCCCGAGGCCGACACCTTCAATCCCGTGATCGTCGACTTCTACCGCGCGGTGGGCTACCTGCCGTGGGCGATCGACAACTACCTCGCCCTGCTCGGCTGGTCGTACGACGACAAGACGGAGTTTTTCTCGCGCGACGACCTGATCCGGCACTTCACGCTGGACCGGATCAACTCGTCGCCGGCGAGTTTCGACCCCAAGAAGCTCTGGGCGGTGCAGGATCACTACATGGGAGAGCGGTCGACCGACGAGAAACTCGCCCTGATGCTGCCCTTCCTCGTGAAGGCGAAGCTCGTGGCCGATCCGCCCCCGGCTGAGGCCGTGGCGACGGTGCGGAAGGTGATCGAGGCCTCGGGCGACCGGCTCAAGGTGGCCGGCGACATTCTCGGCTACGCCGACTTCTTCCTCGTCGAGGAGCCACCGATGGACGAGGCGGCCGTGAAGCAGCGGCTCGCGAAGCCGGGCACGGGCGAACTGCTGCGGGCCTACGCGACGGCCGTCGAGGCGGCGGAGCCCTTCGAGCCGGCCGCGCTCGAAGCCGCGCTCAAGCAGGTGGTGGAAACCGCCGGCGTGAAGGTGGGCGACATCGTGCATGCCGTCCGCGTGGCGGTGACGGGCAAGACCGTGGGGCCCGGGCTCTACGACTGCCTGACGATCCTCGGCCGCGAGCGGTCGCTCGCGCGAATCGCCCGAGCTCTGCCGCTGTGCGGATAGCGCCGTGCCGGGAGCGCGTGTCGTCGATCACCGGAGCGGCGAGTTGAAATCCTAAGCCGTCGATCCACATGCCTTGGACGGGGCGAAGCGCGGCCGAGCCTCACGGCCGGGCGAATCGGAACAGGTGACGCTCGCCGCGGACGATGAGGGAATCGCCCGCCGGGGCCGGAGTGGCATCGACTCCCTCGCCCACGTCGTTCTCGGCCACCACCTTGAGGCTCGGGCCGTCTTCGATCACGGTGATCCGGCCGCTGCGATCGGTGAGATACACATGGCCGCCGGCTGCGATCGGTGAGGCGTAGGTGCGGCCCACGCCGGGGATGCGGACGGTCTCGTAATGCGGCGATCCCGTGGCGGCGTCGACGCAGGTGAGGAGGCCCGTCTTCTCCTTGTAGTAAAAAAGCCGTCCACCGGAGAGCAGGGGGGAGGCGACGTCGGGCGTGCCGGCATGCTTCGTCCAGATGACATGAGGCCCGGCGGCGAGATCGCCCCGCCCGCCGAGATCGAAGGCCCCGAAGAACGAGCCGCGAAACCCGCTGCCGATGAACGCCTTCCCGTCGGACGTCACCGCGGAAGCGCACGGCCGCTGCGTCTGGCCGCCGCACCGCCACAACTCCTTGCCTGTCGCCAGATCGTAGCCCCGGGCCGCGGTTTGCCCGTTCATGACTACCTGTGTCATCCCGCCGGCATCGGTGACGACGAGCGGCGTGGCCCAGCAGGTGGGCTCGTCGCGGGGCGTTTCCCAGACGGTCTTGCCGGTCCGTTGGTCGACCGCGTAGAGCATCGACGGACCCTCGTGGTCCCAGGGCACGATGATCAGCTCCCCGGCGAGCGCAGGCGACGAACCTTCGCCGAATCCGTTGCGGATGGTCATGTCGCCGAAGTCGCGGCTCCAGAGGTGGTCGCCGGTCACGGTGAAGGCATGCAGGCCGCGGGAGCCAAAGTGGGCGTAGACCCGCTCGCCGTCGGTGCAGGGCGAGGCCGAGGCAAAGCCATTGGTCTCGTGGGTGCCCTCGTGCGGCACGGCCTTCACGCACGACTGCGACCAGATCTCGCGGCCGGTCTCACGGTCGAAGCAGAAGAGTCGGAAGTCGAACATGTCGGCCTCGCCCTCGACGGGCATGGCCGACGTCACGAACACGCGGTCGCCCACGATGGCCGGCGACGACGAGCCGCGGCCGGGGATCTCGGCCCTCCAGCGGAGGTTGCGGTCCGGACCGAACTCGACCGGCGGCGTCGCCGTGAGCGACACGCCATTGCCGCCGTCGCCCCGCCAGTGGGGCCAGTCGGCCCGGGCCGGGGCCATCGCGGCCAGGATGAGAGGCAGCCACCCGACCACCCATCGATTCGGAGACTCTCGCATGATGCCGTTCCTGCGGTTGCGTGACGGATGGAAGCTGGCCGGGCCGCAGATGATCGTACCCCAGGTTCATGCGGGCGGCTCACCATAGCGGCCCTCCCGGTCCCGAGGCGGCTGCCGATTGATTGTGGCGAGGGAGCGTCCTGGTCTAGCATTCAGAGGGGAATCCACGTGGCACCGGTGCCGGTCATGCAGACATTGCTCGCCTCAGGAGACGGCGTCGGGATCCGGCATCGGTCGCCGATGGTCGCCCTCGTGGTGGCGATGCTGGCCGTGGCGACCGTGGCCGACGTCGGCCACAGCGCCACGAACGCCACCCCTGCCCGCGGTGGCTATGTGGCGGGCCCGTATCCGACCGGGCCATATACGTTCGTCAATGACGCGGTCGGCGCCGGCATCTTTTACGACAGCGGTTTTCTGGGCGGCTCGACGGTGATCGGCAACATCGAGGCGGGATTCATCTGGGACCGCCATGAAGTGTTCGACCGCTCGGGCCTGGGCCTGGGGCCGACCGTGGAGCAGCAGGTGGCGGGCACCGGCGTGGCGGGGCAGTACGACTTCCATGCCACGATGGTCGGTCACGTGCTGGCGGGCACGGGCTATGTGGCTGCAACGGGCAGCACGTCGGCCGGCTATTCCTACGTCGGCACCGGTCTCGCTCCGCTGGCGACGCTCTGGTCGGGAGCGATCGCGACCTCCTTTTCGTCGACGACCATCGGCTCCTTCGACACCACGCCGGCCTCGACGATTCCTGTCTTCCGACAGTTTTTCCAGGGCATCAGCGGCACCGCCTGCGACGTCGTCAACAGCAGCTACGGCGGCGCCGATCCGGCGGCCATCGAGCCGGAGTCGCTGGCGATCGATGCGCTGGCGTGGCAAAACCCCACGGTGACCTTCGTCGCCTCGGCCGGCAACGACGGTCCGGACGCGGTGGTTGCTCCAGGGGCAGACTTCAACGGGATCACGGTCGGCAGCGTGGGAGGAGCGGCCTTTCGCACGCCGTCCGACTTCACGTCGCGTGGGCGGATCGACTTCTACAATCCGGCCACGGGCGACACGCTCGTCGGCGTCCGCTCAGGAGTTGATGTCGCCGCTCCCGGTGAAAATGATTTCCTTGCGGCCTACCTCGGCCCCACGGGGGGGCTCGGGCCGTTTCCGCAGTACACGCAGAATCCGTCGCCCATCGACCGCTACTTCGTCAACATGGATGGCACGAGTTTCGCGTCGCCTACGGTCGCCGGCGGCATCGCCTTGATGAAGGACGCGGCGAAGGGCCTCTCGTTCGTCCCTGCGACCGCGCTCGACTCGCGGGTGGTGAAGGCCGTGCTGATGGCCACCTCGGCAGCGACCGACGGCTGGAGCAACGGCCAGGCGAGCGTCGGTGGCGTGATCCGCACGACCCAGGCGGTCGATGAGGCGACCGGCGCAGGGGCGATCGATCTTCGGTCTGCCGGGCTGACGTACGTCAACGGCGGCACGCTCGACGTGTCGGGCTCGGCGGGCGGATCGATCGGCTTGGACGGCTGGGATTTCGGGGCCATCGACGTGGGTGGCCATGTCGACTATCCGTTTTCGACATCGTCTTTGGCGGGCGACCAGATCCAGGTGGCGCTCGACTGGTTCGCCAACGGCGTCTTCGACTCGGCCTCCGACACGGGCACGCGAACGGCGTTCGCGAATCTCGATCTCCAGGTGTGGAACGTGGTGAGCGGAAGTTTTTCGACGCTCGTCGCGGAGTCGGCCGCCATCTACGACAACGTCGAGTTTCTCCGGTTCATGCTGCCGGCTGCGGGCAACTACGGCCTCCGGGTCACGCTTCCCGGGATGATCTACGATGTCGGCGTCACTCCCGTGACGACGGAAGCCTACGGTCTCTCCTGGAACCTGATCGCGGTCCCCGAGCCCTCAGCAGTCTCGTCGCTTGTCGCCGGAGTGGGGACGGCAGTCCTCGTCGGGCTGGGTCGCCGACGGATCACTCCGCCAGCGACACGCGGATGATCTCGGCGTCGTTGCGGACGACGATCGACTGGTTGGCATACGCCGGGGCGCACCAGACCACCGGCCGGCCGAAGGCGTTGTTCGTCGGCTCGAGCAGGTGGGCCCGCGAGAGTTCTTCGTAGCCCTCGGGCGTGAGCTTTGCGATCACGAGGTCGCCCGTCTCCGTAAAGAGAAAGAAGCGGTCGCCCTTGCTGGTATCCCCATGCTTCGTGATGAAGGCCGTGCCGGAGCCCTGCGGCCGCTCACCCAGCGGCCCGCTTCCCTTCCAGGCGAAGTCGCCATCGGGCACCCGCATCGCCCGCAGTTCGCCGTTCTCGTGAAAGCCGTAGACGAGGCCGTTGGCCACGAAGGGCTGCACGTTGACCGCCGAGATCGCCTGCTTCGGCTTGTTCCTCCAGACGACCTCAACGCCGGGCACGTCGGCCTTGAGTTTCAGGAGCAGATTCTTGCCCTGGTAGCCGCCGACGTAGAGGAAGTCATCGATGCGAACCGGCGTCATGATGATCGAGCCGTTGTCGGCGTTGTAGGGAGTTTCCCAGAGGAGCTTGCCCGTCTCGGGCTCGACCGCGTAGATGCCATCCGGCTTCCCCAGCACGAGCTGCCGCACACCCGCGGCCTCGATGATCGACGGCGGCACGTAGCCCTGCTCGGCCGCGGTGCCCGTGCGCCAGATCTCCTTGCCGGTCTTGAGATCGAAGGCCGCAGCATGGGCCACGTCGGTGCCAACCACGCAGACGAGCCGGTTGCCATCGACGAGCGGATGGCTTGCCCAGCCCCAGAGCGCCGCCTTGGTGGAATAGTCCTTCTTGAGATCCCGCGACCAGACCACCGCCCCCGTCTCGGCTTCGAGGCAGAAGAGATCCCCCTCCGCACCCAGCGTGTAGACGCGGCCGTCATGCACGGTCGGCGTGCACCGTGGCCCGGCGGGATAGGCGATCGTGTAGGTGACCGGATATTCGTGCTTCCAGAGCAGCCTGCCCGTCTCCTCGTCGAGGCAGAGCACCCGCTCGGTGCCGCTCGATGGCTTGCGCTCGAAGTTTGCCACCTTCACGTCGGCGTCGGTCACGTAATCGGTGACGAACACGCGGCCGCCGGCCACGGCCGGACCCGCATAGCCCCCGGCCACCGGCACCCGCCACGCGACCCGCGGTCCACCGGCGGGAAACGTTTCGAGGAGCCCGTCCTCCCGCCAGACGTTGTCGCGTCGGGGGCCCATCCACTGCGGCCATTCGTCGGCCAGGGCGGCGGCCGCCTGAGTGCTGCAGGCCAGGGCCCCGAGCACGACCGCGAA
>JBPCTA010000269.1:0-8224 GCA_051006595.1 Pirellulales bacterium | reverse complement strand
ATGAAACTCGAGAGCCTGATGCGGCTCGGCCAGTTGGGCGACGAGCAGGCCGGCAAAGACATGGCCGCGTTTGCCGCAACGCTCGCGAACGACCCCTCGCCAGAGTTGGCGATGGAGGCCAAGCGGCTGCTGATCGTTTCCGAGGCCCAGCAGATGTTCGTTCAGGAGAAGTTCGACGCGGCACCGGCGCTCGTCAAGAAGGCCGCCGCGTTGCTCGCCGCGAATCCAGACGATCAGCAGACGGCCGGGCTCGTGATGCAGCTCTGCGGGGCGCTCGAGCAGATTCCCGACGGCGAGCAGGTGGCCGCCGACGCGCTGATGACATTCGGCCCGATCCTCACGGCCAGCAAGGACGAGAAGATCAGGGAGCTCGGCGAGAGCTTCGCCGGCAAGATCCGACTCCTGTCGCTCCCGGGCAAGCCGATGGAAATCAGCGGCGCCCTGCTCGACGGCAAGCCGTTCGATCAGAAGTCGCTGGCCGGCAAGGTGGTGCTTGTCGACTTCTGGGCCACCTGGTGCGGCCCCTGCATCGCCGAGATCCCCAACGTGATCGAGCAATACGAGAAGTACCACGCCAAGGGCTTCGAGGTGGTGGGCATCAGTCTCGACGAGGAGAAGGACAAGGTCGATGCCTTCGTGGCCGAGAACAAGATTCCCTGGCCGATCATCTATGCCGGCAAGGGCTGGCAGGACCCGACCGCGCAGTTCTACGGGATTTCTGGCATCCCGCAGCTGATCCTCATCGGCCGCGACGGCAATGTGATCACGCTCAACGCGCGGGGCGAGAAGCTCGCCGAGCGGCTCGCCGAGCTCTTCAAGGACGCCGGCTGAACGCCAGGACGCTTTCGTGATGCACGAGTCGGAGTCGGCGGCACGGCCGCGGTGGAGCGTGTCGAGGAGGGCGGCGGCCTTCGACTCGTCGGGCATTCGCAAGGCGTTCGATCTCGCCGCAAAGCTCGACGATCCGATCAATCTCTCGATCGGCCAGCCCGACTTCGAAATGCCCGTCGCGGCCCGCGAGGCGGCCAAGGCGGCGACCGACGCCGGCAAAAACGGCTACACACCCACGCAGGGAATCCCGGCGCTCCGGGAACGACTCGAGGCCGATGTCCGCCGCGAGACCGGCCAGCCGGACCGGCGGCTGTGCGTGACGAGCGGCTCGAGCGGGGCCCTCGTGCTCGCGCTGATGGCGCTCGTCGATCCCGGCGACGAGGTGATCGTCTTCGAGCCGGCGTTCGTGATGTATCGGCCGCTCGTCGAGTTTCTCGGTGGCCGGGTGGTGCCGATCGACACCTCGCCGTCGTTTCGGATCGATGTCGATCAGGTCGCTGCCGCCATCACCCCGGCCACGCGGGCCATCCTCCTCAACACGCCGGCCAATCCCACCGGCTTCGTCGCGGATGCCGGCACGGTCCGCGATCTGGCGGTGCTGGCGGAATCGCGGGGCGTGACGCTCGTCAGCGACGAGCTCTACCGCTCCTACTGCTATGACTCCCCCTTCCACTCCCCTGCCCTGCATTCCGAGCAGGTCGTCGTGATCGACGGCTTCTCCAAATCGCATGCCATGACGGGCTGGCGGGTGGGCTGGATGCACGGCCCCAAACCGATCGTCGACGCCGTCACGATGATGCAGCAATACACCTTCGTCTGTGCGCCGCAGCCGGGGCAGTGGGCCGCGATCGCCGCCCTCGACTGCCCGATGGATCTGCCGCTCGCCGAGTGCCGCCGCAAACGCGACACGCTGATGGCGGGCCTTCGCGGCCACTATGACTTCGTGCAGCCGGGTGGCGCCTTCTATCTCTATCCGAAGGCGCCGGGCGGTTCGGGCAAGGCCTTTGCCGAGCGGGCGGCGGCCGAGGAGAAACTGATCGTGGTGCCGGGCAGCGTGTTTGGCCGCGCCGACAGCCATTTCCGGATCGCCTACACCGTCAGCGATCGGACGCTCGACCGCGGAATCGCTGCGCTCGTGCGGCTCGCCGGCGACGGCTGACGCCGCGCACTCCCGTACAAGCCGACCGGCCGTGAGGCCGCGGGTGCCAGAGGTATGCTGCGAGGTTAGACTTCGCGCACAGACACTTCATGTGGAGGATCTCATGACCGACCGAACCCAGGCTGATGTCGCCGCGACTCTCGATCATGCCGTCCTCAAACCGGAGTTTTCTCGGGCGGATCTCGCGAAGCACGCGGCGATGTGCGTTGCCCGCGGCGTGGGCTGCCTTTGTGTGCGGTCGTGCGACGTCGCCGAGGCGGCGCGGCTCGTGGCCGGGAGCCCGGTCGTGGTCGCGAGTGTGATCGGGTTTCCGCACGGTGCCTGCCGGCCCGAGGTCAAGGCGGTCGAGTCGCGACTCGCAATCGCCGACGGGGCCCGCGAACTCGACATGGTGATGAATGTCGGGGCGCTGACATCGGGCGACGAGGCGACGGTCCGCGACGATATCGCTGCGGTCGTGGCCGAGGCCAAGCCGAAGGGCGTGGTCGTGAAGGTGATCCTTGAGACCTGTTACCTCTCGCCAGAGCAGATCGCCACGGCTTGTCGGCTCGCCGAGTCGGCCGGTGCTGATTTCGTGAAGACCTCGACCGGCTTCGGCGTGAAGGCCTCGGGCCCCACGGGAGCGACGCCGGAGGCGGTGCAGACGATGCTCGACACCGTCGGCAGCCGGCTCCAGGTGAAGGCCTCGGGCGGCATCCGCACCTGGGACGACGCCGTCCGCTACCTCGACATGGGCTGCACGCGGATCGGGGTGGGCGATGCGGCCGCGATCCTCGACGGGAAGCCGGCGAGCGGCACGGCCGCCTACTGATACGGCTCACGAGATCCTCGCTGAGTTCATGCCGTTTTCGTACAAGCCGACCGGCCGTGAGGCCGCGGGCAGCCCTGCCGCACGGCTCGGGACTACCCATGCCCCGTCGCCGGACGTTCGCTGCGGGCATCCTGCCCTTCGCTCACTCGGATGCCGCCATCGCTTCGCCATCCTGGCTGCGCTTGGCGTCATACGCCGGCTTCGGGGCACGGGCAGCCCCTCGCTGAGTTCATACCTGTGCCAGCCGGCCGGCCGTGAGGCCGCGGGCAGCCCTGCCGAGCGGCTCGTCCGCACCCACGTGCCCTTATGACGCACCGTTTCGTGGGCCGCATCCGTCGCGGCGCTTAGAATGCGGCGTCACGAGCATGCAGCGCCACGAGGGAGCCCCGTTGAATGAGCAGCCAGCGATTGCCAACCACGCTTGCGGAACTGAAGTCGAGCGGCTGGAAGAGCCGCAGCGTCAAGAATGAGGTGCGGGAGAACTTCCTGCGGATGCTGCGGGATGGCGAGGAGCTCTTTCCGGGAATCGTCGGCTACGAGGACACCGTGATTCCAGAAATCAGCATCGCCCTTCTCGCCGGGCACGACATGCTGTTCCTCGGCGAGAAGGGGCAGGCGAAGAGCCGGGTGATGCGACTGTTGGTGCGGTTTCTCGACGAGCACCTCCCCTACCTCGACGACCCCGCGATCCCGCTCCACGACGATCCCTATGCGCCGATTACGTCGGCCGGTCGGCGGCTCATCCAAGGACGGGATCCGGCCGAGGTGCCAATCGCCTGGTGGCCGCGGAGCGAGCGGTATGCCGAGCGGCTCGCACCGGGCACGAAGTTTGCCGACATCATCGGCGAGATCTACCCGGCGAAGCTGGCGGGTGGCACCAGCATGTCGAGCGAGGAAGCGATTCATCTGGGGCTTATCCCTCGTCTGCACCGCGGCATCTTTGCGATGAACGAACTGCCGGAGCTCGACGAACTCGTTCAGGTGGGGATGTTCAACATCCTCGAGGAGCGGGATGTGCAGATCCGGGGCTATCCGGTGAAGTTCGACATCGACGTGATGCTGCTCTTCTCGGCCAATCCCTCGACCTATAACCGCTCTGGCAAAGTGATCCCGCAGCTCAAGGACCGGATCGGCGCCGTGATCCACACCCACTATCCCCGCGACCGCGATCTGGGGATCCGCATGGTGGAGCAGGAGGCGGGGATCGATCTCGGCGGCGAGTGGCCGGTGGTGGTGCCTCCGTTCATGAAGCAGATCCTCGAGCAGGTCACGATCTCGGCGCGGAAGAGCAAGTTCATCGATCAGCAGTCGGGCGTGAGCGCGAGGTTCTCGATCGCCAACTATGAGACGACCGTTGCCAGCGCCCGGCAGCGGGGCGTGCGGCTCGGTGAGAAGCCCGCGGTGCCGCGGATCAGCGACCTCGGGCACCTCTACGCCTCGAGCCTGGGGAAGCTGGAGCTCGACATGATGGGAAGCCACCAGATGACCGAGCGGCAGGTGCTCGACGCCGTGGTGGCCGAGGCGATCGCGACGGTGTTCGAAGAGTATGTGGAAGAGCACGGTCTCGACGAGATCGCGAAGGTCTTCGGCCAGGGAGTGAAGATCGAGGTGGGCGACATGGTGCCGTCGGCCGCCTACGAGCGGCTCGTCACCGAGGTGCCCGCCATCTGGGACAAGGCTTTCGAGTTCAATGCCGCCCGCGACCCAGCCGTTCGCGCCAGTTGCATCGAGTTCGTGCTCGCCGGCCTCTACGCCACCGACCGGATCAGCCGCATCCAGTCGCACGGTCGCACCACCTACGACACCGGAGGCCTCCGATGAAACCGCTCCGAGGGGACCTCTGCCGTTGCGGCGGCCTGCTCGTGCCAGAGGTGTCCCATGCCCTCTCGTGACACCCTCGGCGGCATTGTTCACACCTACCAGCGGTACGACCCGGCGCGGATTCCACCGCCGCGGCCGCCGGCGGTCGATCTCGTCACGCCGGCGATGGAGCATCTGCTGGAGTTTGGCGACGCCAGCGACCTCACCGAAGAGCAGCTCGCCGAAGCGGTGATGCTCGATCCGGAGCAGATCAAAGGGCTTGGCCCCTCGCTCGAATCGATCCGCCGGAAACTCGAGGAGGCGCGTCGGAAGATCCTCGAGCGGTATGAGACGGACGGTGTTCAGAAGAAGGCCCGGCAGCGGTTTCGCGAGGCGGCGCAGCGGATGCAGCCACCGGCCAGATCACGGGACGGATTTGCCAAGGCGGTCCGCGAGGAACAGATCCGGCAGCTCGAGCGGCTCTGGTATGCCCAGGATGACGACCAGTCGCGGTTTGCGGGGCAGCTCCCCGGGCTGATCGAAACGCTCGGCGAGGTGTACCAGATCGACGAACTCGTCGCGAAGTGGCAGTTCACCGGCCGCGGGAAGCTCACCGTGCCCGAAGCGCTCGAGGTCAAGGAGCGGCTCGAGGAGATCGAGGAACTCCTGCGGCAGGTCGAGGAGGCGCGGAAAAATGCCAAGGTGTTTCTCATCGACATGGAGGCGCTCGGCGAGTATGTCGAGCAGGGTGAGCGGGACGAACTCGACCAGCTTCGCCGCCAAATTCAGGAGATCGTAGAACGGACGGCCGCCGAGCAGGGGCTGCAGCGGACGAAGACCGGATACCAGCTGACGCCACAGGCCCTGCGAATCTTCCAGGGCAAACTCCTCGAGCAGATCTTCTCGGCGCTCGATCCTTCGCGGACGGGGCGGCATCAGGGGGGCATCGTCGGCGACGGTGCGGTTGAGCTCGTGCCGACGCGGCCCTACGAGTTTGGCGATTCGGTGGCCCACATGGACATACCCGGCTCGCTGGTCAACGCGATGCTTCGGCAGGCAGGCGAGGCAGCCGCTTCTGGTGTCGATCCGGCGCGGCGGCTGCGGCTCGATTCCCGCGATATCGAGGTGCATCGCACGCGAAATAATCCGAAGTGCGCCACGACGGTGGTGCTCGACATGAGCGGTTCGATGCGGTACGGCGGCCAGTACGTGAGCGTGAAGCGGATGGCGCTTGCGCTGCAGGGGCTCGTGCTTCGCGAGTATCCCGGCGACTTCGTGCAGTTTATCGAGATGGCTTCATTCGCGAAGCCGCGGACGGCCGGTGAGATCGTGACGCTGCTGCCGAAGCCGGTCACGATCTTTGATTCAGTCGTCCGGCTGCGGGCCGACATGGCCGATCCAGCCATCTCCGAAGCGGACGTGCCGCCCCACTTCACCAATATCCAGCATGCTCTGACGCTCTCGCGGCAGTATCTGGCGCGGCAGGACACGCCCAACAAGCAGGCGATCATCATCACCGACGGTCTGCCCACGGCCCACTTCGAGGGAAGTCAGCTGTACCTGCTCTACCCGCCCCACCGACGGACGGAGGAGGCCACGATGCGGGAGGCTGAATGCTGCCGTCGGGAGGGGATCACGGTGAACGTGTTTCTCCTCTCGGGGTGGTCGCAGTCGCGGGAAGACATCCAGTTCGCCTATCGGCTCGCGGAAGCGGCCCACGGTCGGGTATTCTTCACGGCGGGCAAGGATCTGGAGCGGTTCGTGGTCTGGGACTACCGGGCCCGGCGTCGCTCGATCATCGGGTGAAACGTATGCGCATGCCGTCGCCACCCCGCGTCCTCGGGCTTGTCATGGCCCTCGCGCTGACGTGGCTCGCCCTTCCTGTGCCGCCGGCCTTGGGCCAGTTCACGTATACGCTGACGGACCTGGGCGTGTTTTCCGGCACAGACAGCGGTCCGCGGGGCATCACAAACGGCGGCGCGATCGCCCTCAATCAGGAGGTCGGCGGATTTCCCCGGGGGTTTTTCGTGTCGTCCGGTTCCGCCTTGAACATCGGCACGCTCGGTGGATCCACGACGCAGGCGACCTCGGTCGTCTTCAATTCGACGCTTTCGACATCCCAGATCGCCGGCTCTTCGGTCACGGCCGGAGGGGCGACGCACGCCTTTCTCTGGACGCAGGGGGGCACTGGAGGGTCGAGCGGCAACCCGCAGATGAAAGACCTCGGGGTGCTCGGCGGCGTTCGCAGCGAGGGCTACGCGGTGAATGCGACGGGCCGGGTCGCGGGATACTCCGAGGTGACTTCCGGGTATGAGCATGCCTTTCTCTTCAACGGCACCTCACTGACCGACGTGGGGGCCGTCATTGACACGAGGCTGGGACTCCCGTGGTCCTACGGGTATGGCATCAATGCGTCCTCACGCGTGGTCGGCACGGCCTTTGACGACGCCTTCACCACCGCGGTTGCTTTTTCGTATGACGGCTCCACGGTGCGAAACCTGGGCAACCTCGGCTTTGCCTGGTCGGAGGCCTTGGCGATCAACGACGCCAACCAGATCGTCGGTTACTCGACCCTGTCGGACGGCAGCGAAGAGGCATTTCTCTGGAATGGATCGACGATGGCCACGCTCGGCTCCCTCGGGGGATCGAGTTATGCCCAGGCGATCAACAACAGCGGCGTGGTCGTCGGCGGATCCTATGTTGACGTTGCAGACACCATCTACCGCGCGTTCGTCACCGTGTCGGGCACCATGCGCAATCTGACGACCCTGCTGGATGCATCCGGGCAGGGGTGGACGCTGATGGAAGCCCTCGACGTCAACGATGCCGGCCAGATCGTCGGCTACGGCATGCTGGCCGGCACGCGCCATGGCTTCCTGCTCACGCCCGCAGCGGCGCCATTGACCTGGAGCGTGAGCGGCACGCAGGTCGGGGGCAGCGGCACCTGGAGCGGCGTCGCCACCACCTGGCTCAGCGGCACCACGCGAACGACATGGTCTCCGTCCGCACGGGCTGTGTTCGCCGGAACGGCAGGGACGGTGACGATTTCCGGAAGCGTGTCCGTGGCGGCGGGCATCGACGTCCAGACGAATGGCTTCACGATCACCGGCGGCACGCTCGCGATCGTCGGCGGGACGGGGGCCGCGGCGCGAACGATCTCGGTGGCTTCGGCCGCGACTCTCACGCTGGCCACCACGCTCACCGGCTCAACTGGACTGGTCAAGTCGGGTTCGGGCACGCTGGTGCTCCGCGGCACGAATCCGCTCTCGGGGACGGCGACCGTGTCGGCCGGCACCCTCCGCCTCGCCTCGGAGACGTCGCTTGGCAACGCCACGATCGCCGTGGCCGACGCCGCCGTGCTGAAGGTCGGTGCCCTCGTGCACGCAACGGTCGCCGGCCTCGATGTCGCCGCCGCCGGCGGGGTGGATGTGAACGACGGCATGATGACGGTCGCCAGCGGCCTCGCGCCGGCCACGCTCGTCGCGCGGCTGATCCAAGGCCGGGCAGGCGGGTCGTGGAGCGGCACCAGCGGGATCACATCGACCGTGGTGGCCGCCGACGTGTCTCAAGGACTCGCTCGCGCCGTCGGCTGGCTCGACGACGGCGGCGGCACGCTGACGTTT
>JBPCTA010000268.1:0-4709 GCA_051006595.1 Pirellulales bacterium | reverse complement strand
CGCCGACCGCACTCTCCGCGGTATTGAACCGGCACAGGAGCCGGCGCAGGGGGCGTTTCAGCCGATCCAGGAGCCACTTCCAGTGCCGCCTCCACCCGGTGCGATCGTGCTCTTTGGCGACGGCACCGAGCCAGAGGGCCCGAAGTTCACGAGCATGGCCGGCGGACCCATCGACTGGACCATCGCCGACGGCACGCTCGTGGTCGGCACCTCGACGGGCCATGCCAACCACATCGTCTCGGTGCCGACCTTTCGCGATGCCGACATCCATGCGGAGTTCCTCACGTCGCCGATCGCGAAGGGCAACAGCGGGCTCTATATCCACGGCCACTACGAGATGCAGATCTTCGACTCGGCTGGAGTCGAGCCGCCGACCGATCAGGACGAAGGAGCGCTCTATCGCTTCGGCCCGCCGCTGGTCAACGCGGCCAAGCCTACCGGCGAGTGGCAGGTCTATGACATCCGGTTCGTCGCTCCGCGACGGGACGCTGACGGGGCCGTCACGACACCTGGGCGAATCACGGCTTGGCTCAACGGAAAACTCGTCCAAGACGGCATCGAGTTTGCCGAACCGCGGTCGCCTTACATCCCCTACCGTCACGGCGTGACCGACCATCTGCGGGCGATCGAAGCCACGCTGCGGAAAAGCGGCAGCGGACCGCTGTTTCTCCAGGATCACGGCAGCCCGGTGAGGTATCGCAACGTCTGGATTCGTCCGCTCGAGCCCTGACGGCATCCGCCACGAAATCTCACCCGTTTGTGGTTTGTTCCAGATCAACGCGGTCATTACATTCCGGCGGTGGTTTTCGCTGCCTGTTCGTCTGATGAGGAGTCTCCCGTGCCGAAACGCTCCACCCCTACTCGCCGTGGCTTTCTCAAGACCTCGGCCGCGACGGCCGGCGTCGCCGTGACCGCCCCCTACATCATCACCTCCAAGGCCCTTGGCGATGCCACCACGCCGCCGGCGAGCGACCGGATCGTGATGGGGGGCATCGGCCTGGGCAACATGGGCTCGGGTGATCAGCGGGCGTTTCTCGGCATGCCCGAGGTGCAGTATGTCGCCGTCTGCGACGTGCGGGAGCAGTGGCGGAACGAAGCCAAGAATCGTACCGACGAAAAGTACGGCACCAAGGACTGCGCCGCGGTTCTTGACTTTCGCGACCTGCTCGGCCGCGACGACATCGACGCCGTCCACATCGCCACCCCCGATCATTGGCACTCGATCATGATGATCGCAGCCTGCCGCGCTGGAAAGGATGTCTATCTGCAGAAGCCCGAGACGCTCACGCTCCGTGAAGGACCGCTGATGATCGCCGCGGCCCGCCGCTATGGCCGCGTGGTGTCTGGCGGCAGCCAGCGGGTACTCGACGACTATCGGTCGATCGTCGATCCCTGCTGGGCCGGCGAGATCGGCCGCATCACGTCGATCGACCTGAGCGTCGGTCCTCCCGCCATGGCCTGCTACCTGCCCGCCGTGGCGACCCCGGGCAGCATCGACTGGGATCTCTGGCTCGGCCCCGCCCCGTGGGAGCCCTACAACCCCGGCCGCTGCGACGGCAACTTCGGCACCGGGGGCAACAGCTGGCGGTCCTACATCGACTATTCCGGCGGCAGCCTCACCGACTGGGGCGCCCACAACTTCGGCGGCACGATCTTCGCCGCGGGGCTGCTCGACCTCCAGCCGCAGAAGATCGGCTATCAGCCGGCCTCGGCCGATGGCACGTCGACGGCATCGGTCTCGCTGCTGTATCCCAACGGCGTCGAAATCCACTGCAACCGCAGCCCGCAGGCGCAGCCGCGCGATGTCGCTGCCTCGGTGAAACACGAGCGTGGAATCACGATCCGCGGCGACGGCCAGCCTGTCGCCCCGCGGCCGGTGCCGATTTACAAGGACAGTGCCAGCATCTACGGCGACTTCATCGCCTGCGTCAAAACCCGCCAGCGGCCGTTCCGCGACATCGAGTTTGGTGTCAACACGATGACGGCGCCTCACATGGTGGCCCTCGCGGGGCGGCTTCAGCGGTCGCTCGAATGGGACCGCGCGGCGCAGCGATTCGTCGGCGACGAGGAGGCGAATCGACTCCTCGATCGCGCCCGCCGCGAGCCCTGGACGCTCTGACCGCCGCCTCTCGACACAGCCCCCCGTTCCGAATCAACCACGCATCCCACAACAACCACGACAGCCTGAACCGCAGGAATCCGCCCATGGCCTTCGATCGTTCCACGCTCGCCGCTCCCTTCACTGCACTTGCCGCCTACGACTGGGCCGCCGACGCCACGGCGTTTGCCACGCTCGACGCGGCGGTCGTCGCAGCCCATGGCGATGCCGCCCTGCGTTCCGACCTCGAGACGCGATTCGCGGCCCTGCTTGGCCCGGCCACGTCGCGAGCCGCAAAGGAATATGTCTGCCGCAAGCTCTCCATGATCGGCACGGAGGCGTCGGTGCCGGCCCTCGCCCCCCTGCTCGCTGATGCCGACAACTCGCACATGGCCCGGTTCGCGCTCGAGCGAATCGCGGCCCCCGCGGCGGCCGATGCCATCCGGGGAGCGCTGGCCAACGTCACGGGCGATCTGAAGATCGGCATGATCTCGTCGCTCGCCAGCCGCCGCGACGCCGCAAGCGTGCCGCTGATGGCGGCGCTCCTGACGGGCGAGCCCGCGATCGCGGTCGCCGCCGCCAGCGGTCTGGGCCGAATCGCCACGCCAGAGGCCGCAGCAGCCCTCGCCGCCGCGAAGGTCACCGGCCCCGTCGCCGATGCCGTGACCGACGCCCGGCTTGCCTGTGCCGACGTGTTGCTCGCGAAGGGCGACCGTGCAGCCGCCAAGGCGATCTTTGAGTCGATCAACACCGCCGTGGGAGATGCGCCGCAGACTCGCCGCGAGCGGACCGTGCGAATGGCCGCGCGGAGCGGGCTCTTCGCCGCCCTCGACGAGACCGTTGGCCGGCCGCTGCTCCTGCTCGCCATCCTCCTGGCGGCAGCTGCCCCCGCCCGCGCGGAGCCCTCGCCCGCGATGACATCCTTGGGCAACACGGTCTTGGCCGAAATCGCTACCGGCGATGCCGACATGCGGGCCGTGGCGCTCGACCGGGTTCGCCACGGTCTCGCCGGGGAAGGGTTTACCCGCGCGGTGACCGCGAAACTGCCATCCTTCAAGCCGGCCGTACAGGCGGACACGCTCCTCGCTCTGGCGGACCGAGGCGACGCCGCAGCGGTGCCTGCGGCCATGACTCTGCTTGCCTCGGCGACCGACCCGGCCGTCCGTGCCGCTGCGATCCTGCTGCTCGGCAGGCTCGGCGGTCCGGCGGCGGTGCCCGTGCTCGTGAAGTCGTTGTCGGCACGAGATCCCGAGCAGGCGGCCGCCCGCCGGGCGCTCGTGGTGATTGGCGGCCCCGAAAGCGCCGCCGCGATCGTGGCAGCTGCGGGCCAGGCCACGGCTCCCGTCGCTCGGTCCATGATGATCGAGGTGATCGCCGAGCGGCGCGATCGCACCGCCATGCCGCTGATCCTGGCGGCGGCCCTCGATGGCGACTCTGGGGTGCGGCAGGCGGCCCTCCGGGCCTTGGGAATGTTTGGGGGGCCCGATCAGGTCCGCGACCTGGCGAAATCGCTGCTTCGGTCCTCGGGTGACGATCGCAAGGCGGCAGAACTGGCATTGGTCACCGTCTGCACTGTCAACAAGGACGGCCCGCGGTCGGCGGAGATTCTGCTCGAACAGTTTGCATCGGCCGATGAGGCCGCGCAGGAAAAGCTCCTGCCGGCGTTGGCGCGCGTGGGTGGGCCACAGGTGATGGAGATCATCGACGGCATGATTGCCGAGCCAGCGAAGCGGCAGCAGGGGCTCGAGGCGCTCGCGAAATGGCCCGATGCCACGGTCCAGGATCGGCTGCTCGACTTGGTTGGCGCGGAGACCGACGAGGGGGAGCGCGATCTGCTGCTTGGCGCCTTGATCCGCATCGCCCCGCTGCCTGACAACAAGCTCAAAGATCCCCAGAAGCTCGAACTCCTCAAGAAAACGATGGCCCTCTGCCGCCGCACGGAGGACAAGGCCCGGGTGCTGGAGCGGGCCAACGCGATCCGCACGCTCGACACGTTTCGGTTCGTGGTGCCCTACCTCGACGATCCCGCGCTCACCGAGCCGGCGTGCCGAAGCGTGGTCGAGCTCGCCCATCATCAGAAGCTTCGTGATGCCAACAAGGACGAGTTCCTGAAGGCCCTCGACAAGGTGCTCGTCACCACGAAAAACGAGGAGCTCGTCGAACGGGCCACCCGCTACAAGGCGGGCCAGACCTGGGACCGGAAAAAAAAGGGGCTGTAGCAGAATCTGTGGACCTGGAAGCCCTCGCGGAACCGATGAGCCCGGACGCTGTTGAGGTTATGGTGCAGGATCTCCTCGAGCTTGTGGTCTGCTTTGGAAATCCTGATCCAGGCGAGAGGAAGGTCTCCTCCTGAGGGCAAGGAGACTGTCGTCGACGACGACACGTCACGGATTGCCTGGGCCAAGCTGATGGCGAGGGACCGCCCACCGACTGGGGCGAGCTCGTGCAGATCCATGACGATCGCGACGTCTTTCAAGCAACGGATAGACGAACTGCCAGCGATCGATATTCACAGCCTCTGAGCGGTGCCGGACGCGACCCACGCATGTCGGGAAACTGCGAACTGGGACGCGGTCTGCTAGAGACGCGAGAAAAACGCCACCGAAGCGGG
>JBPCTA010000267.1:0-5499 GCA_051006595.1 Pirellulales bacterium | reverse complement strand
GGCCGCGAGCGAATCAGCCGACCGACCGATCCCTATTACACGGGTGGCGAGCCTGCGGACGCGGACCGCCAGGCCGATCGAGCCGCCGACCATTCCCACGCCCACGATCGCGATGGTGGGCCACTGAACTTTCATGAGTGAGAGCAGCAACGGGTGGGAGGACGTCCGCGGTTTTTACCAGATGCCGCGGGCCTGTGTTAGAACCGTCGCTCAAGCGGGCGGAACGGCCGGATCGAGCCCGTCATAAACTGGGGGCATCGCCATGAATGGCCGCCGCTGGGTCCCAGTCCGTCGAATGCCGGATAAGGTTCTCGCCGATCTGCTCGGCCGGCTGGCGATTGCCGTAGCCGCCGGCGTCGATCTCCGCCGCGCATGGGATTCCGAAGCGGCACGAGTGCCGGCGTCGTGGCGGCCCGCGATGGCCACCGTGGCGGGCAGGATTCGCGAGGGCGACGATCTCACGGCCGCGATGGAACGGGCCGGCGTGTTTCCGGCTTTCGTCACGGGCATGATCCGTGTGGGCGATCGCACGGGCAGACTGGCCGAAGTGCTCCGGGAGACCGCCACGACCGTCGAGCAGGCGATGCGAACGCGGCAGGCGCTCCGCGGAGCGCTCATCAGGCCGGCGGTGCAGCTGGCCGTGGCCGCCGCCGCCGTGGCCGTCCTGATCCTGGTATCGGGCATGGCGACGGGACTCGATGGACAGCCGCTCGACTTTCTCGGCATCGGGCTCACGGGCACTCGCGGCCTCACCGTGTATCTCACGTTCATCGCCGTGGCGGCCGCGGTGGCCGTGTGGTGCGCGCCTGCCGCGGCGCGGAGCTGGCGCGACGGCGGCTGGGCCCGCGCGATCGGCGGACGCATTCCCGTGCTCGGCGCTGCTGCGCGGGCCGCCGAGGCGGCAGCGTGGTGTCGGGCCGCGGCGCTGGCGGCGCATGCCGGCGTCGGCATCGGCGAGATGGTGTCGCTGGCCTCCAGCGCGGCCCCCGGACTAGCGATGGATGCCGAGGCGGTCGAAGGCCGACTGCGACGGGGCGACGATCTGGCGGCGGCGCTGGCCGGCTGCGGATCGTTGCCCCGTGCGGTGCTCGAGGCCGTGGCGGTGGGAGAGATGACCGGGTCGACCGCCGAGGTTCTCGATCGTGCCGCCGATCAGTTGGGCGAATCGGCCCGGCGGGGGTTTGCCGCGGCCGTCCGGGGCATCGGCTTCGCCGTCTGGGCGGCGGTGGCATGCCTGGTGGCGACGCTCGTGATTCGAGTGATGTCATCCTATGTCGGTATGATTCAAGACGCCGCTCGGCCCCGTTGAAGGGTGTTCATCAAGCGGCCGCCACTCCGCTGCCGAGATCACTGTCATGATCGCGCCGGGGCTCCATCACCGCCGACCACCGTTTGTGCCGAGGCTTCTCGCGTGGGCGGCGGTCTGGGCGATCTCGGCGGTCGGTGCGGGAGTCGGTGCGGCCTCTCCAGCCCGGGCCGACGATCCCGCCCCGCCACCGGCGACAGAGCCGGCAAAGCCCAGTCAGCAGGAACTAATGGCGGAGCGGGGATTTATCCGCCACCGCGGCGGCTGGCGGACGGTGCAGGAGATCGAACTCCTCGACCGCAGCGAACGGGCGAAACTGGCCCAGAGGGAGTGGGTCGCCAAGCTCGACCGCCTCCGCCGCCAACTCGACCAGCCGGCGCAGGCCGACCGGGCAGCCGAGGAGATTCGCGAGATCTCCGACCCCTTCGCCGTGCCCGCGGTCGCTGCCGCGCTCGCACAAGAGCCCGTGCTCCGTGTGCGCGGCTGGTATGTCGAGTCACTTTCCCGGATTCGCTCGCCCGACGCGATCGGGGTGCTGATCACAGCGGCGCTCGACCATGCCGATCCCGAAACGAGAGTTGCCGCGACCGAGCGGCTGACCGTGATCGGACCGCAGGTCGCGGTGCCCACCCTCGTGGCCGCCCTCCGCAGCGCCGACAACGCGCAGGTCAATCGCGCCGCCGAGGCCCTCGGCCGGCTCGGCGTGCCGACGGTCGTGGGGCCGCTGATCGACGCACTCGAAACGCAGCATGTCGTGGTGACGGGGAACGGTGCTCCCGAAGGATCGACGAGCGCCACCTTCACGCCGTCCGGTGGCGGACTCTCGATGGGAGGCGGGCCGAAGCAGCAGCGGGTGACGGTTCGCAACGACCGTGTGCTCGAGGCCCTCGTCGCGCTCACGGCCGCCAACTTCGCGTGGGACACGGGGGCGTGGCGGGCCTGGCTTGCCAACCGCCAGGCGCCACCACCCGACTATGATCCGCGCCGCGGCTGACCGCGGGGAAACCACTCGGGGGTGAGCATCAGCATCGCCACCCGATTTTCGAGGTTTGGCCGGAAGACCACGAGCAGGAGCACCGGCAGATACCAGGCCATGAACAGGCCGCCGTTGTGGGCCTTCCAGAACTGGCTGCCGAGCAGCACTGCGGCGGTGCAACTCATGAGCGTGCCAAGATTCTTGGGCGCGGGCCAGATCGCCAGCGTTGCCATCATCGCCACGAAGGCGGCGAGCACCGGCAGCCGAAACACCGCGTCCTGCGCGGGGAGGGCCCAGAAGCCCTCGAGCGAGACCTCGTTGGGAAAGATCCAGCCAAACATCTGCCGCAACTGGCCCAGAAACACCGTCGCATCGGGGGACGTGAACCAGAGCGCGACCACGAGCGAGGCCAATGCCGCCGTCACTCCCAGTGCGAAGCGCCGCACGCCCCGCTCCCAGTAGAAGCTGCACCACAGAGGCAGAAGGAAGACGGGATAATAGATCGTGCCGGTTGCCAGTCCGACGAGCGCACCGGCGATGAACGGCCGGCGGTAGGCCGCCACCGCCCAGAGGATGAGCGCTCCCGGCATCACATGGTCCACACGGCCCGTCATGGTCGCCGTGTAGGGCAGCAGCAGGTAGAGCACCGCCGCCGCGATCCCGAGGCGAGTGTTCTCGAAGTGTCGCCAGCCGATCACGATCATGCCCGCCACGATCGCCAGTTGTGAGACGATGGCCATGATCCGTGCCGTCGTCTCATGCACCGCCCGCCGGCTCGCATCACCCTGGTCGGCTGGCTCATCACCGCCGTCGGGCGCGAAGAAGATTCGCTGGGTCGAGATCTGTGGAAGGAGAAAAAGCAGCGGATAGCCGGGGCCGAGCCGGGCCAGTTGATCCGCGTCGACCGTGGCGTCGCGGGCCTCGAGCCGGTCGGCCGCCGCTGCGCCCGCCATGTCGTCGCGCTGGGGCCGCGTCGTGATCACATTGGCGAGCAGGAAGATCAGCAGCGATGCGCCCAGGAAGAGGAGCCCGCCGGTCGTCAGATTCGGCTCCAGCATCGGCCGGCGGACCATCATCGAATCGCAGAGCATTCGCAGGAGGAACCAGCCCGACACGACGAACACCCAGACGAACCCGAGCTGCTGGTCGGCGACGTTTGCCTTATAGCCCCCGTATTCGACGGCCAGGATTCCGGGGGCGAGCAGGATGAGCCCGAGAACGTCGAGATTGCGGATGCTCCAGAGCCGGTTGAACTTGAAGAACAGGGCGATCGCCAGGAGCGAAGCGAAATAGAACCACGTCGTGGGATTGACGCGGTGGTACTGGAAGAGGATGTCGCTCATGCCGACCGTGTGCCCGGATCCGCTCGACGCCGCAAACCCCTAGCGTATGCCGCGGCGTGAGCCTTGGAAAGCCGATTGCCGGGACCCGCGGCTATCAGAAAGGCCAGATCAACGGCGCCAGGGCCACTGTGATCGCCATCACGAGGAGGTTGAGCGGTCCTCCAAATCGCATGTAGTCGCTGAACTTGTAGCCGCCTGGTCCATAGATCATCAGATTGGTCTGGTAGCCCATCGGCGTGGCGAAGCCGCAACTCGCCGCCACGGTGATGGCCATCACGAACGGCATCGGGTTGACTCCGAGATCGGCGGCCGTCTGCCAGGCAATCGGAAACGTGAGTACGGCCGCGGCGTTGTTGCTCATCAATTCCGTGAACAGCATGGTCACGAGGTAGATCGCGGCCAGGACGACATGCGGATGATCGCCGGCGGCGGCGATCGTGGAATGGGCGACCGCCTCGGCCAGCCCCGTCTTCTCCATCGCCCGGGCGAGGCCGAAACTTGCGGCGATCAGCAGGAGCGACTCCCACTCGATCGACCGCCGCGCCTCGGTGGACGAGATGCACCGAAGCCCCACGACGGCGCCGGCCGCGACGAGCGCCGCCGCCACCATCGGCACCAGTTCCAGCGCCGCCGCCAGCACCATTGCCGCGAGAAGCGTGCAGGCGATCCAGGACTTGTCGTGCCGGGGAGGCGTCGAACCGCGGACTTCACTGACGAGATAGAAGTGGCGATTGGTTCGCTGGCGGTCGAGAAACGCCGGGCTCGCCTCGACGAGCAGCGTGTCGCCGGGCTGGAGCACGATGTCGCCGATTTTCATCTGCAGCCGTTCGCCGTCGCGGGCCACGGCGATCACCACCGCACCATAGGTCGAGCGAAACTGGCCCTCGCGGATCGTGCGGCCGACGAGTGGGCAGGAGGAAGAGACCACCGCCTCGACGAGCACCCGCTCGCTCCGCGGATCATTGAGCTTGAAGACCTGATCGGTGGCAGGCCGAAGGCCGCGGATCTTCTGAAGCTCGACCACCGAGTCGATCACGCCGACGAAGACAAGGCGGTCGCCGATCTGCAGGCGTTCCGTCGGTGCCACGGCGGCGATCACGTGGCCGTTCCGATCGATCTCCATGAGAAACAGGCCTTCCAGGTGGCGGAGGCCGGCTTTCTCGATCGTGCGGTTGGCCAGCGGGCTGCCCGGCTCGACGACAATCTCGAGCGTGTACTGCCGGGGATCGTCGCCAACGCTCATCGGTGGCCGGCGGTCCTTGAGCAGGAATCGGCTTGCCGTCACCAGATAGACCATGCCGCAGGCAAACAGCGGCACACCGAGCCAGGTGATGTCGAACATGCCCAGCGGCTGGCCTCGCTTCGCCGAGACAAGTCCGCTCACGACGATGTTGGTGCTCGTGCCGATCAGGCTGCACAGCCCGCCGAGCACCACGGCAGCGTTCATGGGCATAAGGAGCTTCGAGACGCTGAATCTGTTTTTCTTCGCCCAGTCCCTGATCGCCGGCACCATCAGGGCGACCACAGGCGTGTTGTTGACGAATGCCGAGAGCACGCCGGGAGCCAGCATGGTGCGAAGCTGCGCGGTCGCCAGCGTCTTCGGCCGTCCGAGCGCCCTGTCCACAAGCGCGGCCAGGGCGCCCGTCCGCTCCACGGCGGCCGCCACCACGAACAGGGCGGCCACGGTGATCATGCCCTCGTTGCTCATTCCCTTGAGGGCTTCGTCGGGGGTGATCACCCCGGCGGCCAGGAGCAGGACGACGCCCCCGATCATCACCATGTCTGGCGCCCGCTGCACGAAGAGCAGCGCGAAGAGCGTGGTGGTGACCACCAGCGCGGTCAGAACCGCCTGCCAGTTGTCGAACAGCATCTCT
>JBPCTA010000266.1:0-2987 GCA_051006595.1 Pirellulales bacterium | reverse complement strand
TTTCCCCGGCAGGACTATGAGCTCCAGCTCCAGGCCCGCCGGGTCGAGGGGCAGGATTTCTTCTGCGGGCTCACGTTTCCGGTGGGCGACGACTGCTGCAGTCTGATCCTCGGGGGCTGGGGCGGTTCGGTGACCGGGCTGTCGAGCATCGACGGCCGCGATGCCGGCGACAATGAAACGACAGACACCCGAACCTTTGAGAAGGGCCGCTGGTACGACGTGCGGGTGAGGGTCAGGCCGCTGAGGATCGAGTGCTATCTCGACGGCGAGCCGATCGTGGATCAGGACACCGATAATCGACGGATCAGCGTTCGCAATGAAGTGCTCCCGAGCAGGCCGCTCGGCATCGCGACGTATGCCACGACCGGCGAGGTGCGGCAGATTCGCTGGAGGCCGCTGCCCGCGGAGGCGCCATGAATCACCGCGACGACCCCCAGGGCGAGAAGAGGCCGGCGGGCGATGCCTCGGCCGGGGATTCCGCCATCACCAACTCGTCGGACGAACCCGAGCAGCATCGAGACCGGCTTCGGCAGCAGATCGCCCAGGATGCTGCCCGCGGGGTGACGGCCGGCAGCGATGCACGAAAGGCCGTGTTTCGTGCGGCCCGGCGCGTGGCCCGGAGCTGGGTGCCTGACGACCGCCTGCCCGATGCCGGGGAAGTGCGAAGCGCGGTGCATCGCCGCATCGATCCCTCGGGATCCCTCAGGCATCTCACCGGCGACCGGTTCGACGCGATTGCCGCCATCGTCGCAATCCTGGCAACCGTGCGGCAGGATCCTGCCCGCTGCCCGGAGGGCGATGCCCTGGAGCACAGTCTTCAGGTGTTTGATCTGGTGCATCGCGAACGGCCCTTCGACGAAGAGTTGCTGACGGCGGCGCTCGTCCATGATGTGGGCAGAGCCATCGATCGCGGCGATCCCGTGGCGAGCGGCATCGAGGCGTTGGGCGATTTGATCACGCCGCGAACGCGTTGGCTCGTCGAGACCTTGCCGGCGGCGCGGGGGCATGGCGACCGCACCCTCGGGCACCGGGGTCGGCGTCGGCTGGAATCGCACCCCGACTTTCTCGACGCGCTTGCGCTCGCGGAGGCCGATCGGCAGGCACATATGCGTGGCTATGCCGCGCCGACGCTCGACGAGGCGATCGGCATTCTCCGGCAACTCGAAGAGCAACTCGAAGACGATGTTGCGGGGAATCGCGAAGAGGGCTGAGGGGCCGGTCTCTCGTCACTCTGGAGAGCGGCCATCGAGGGTGGTACGAACTGCCTCCCGGGCCTCACGCCATCGGCTCTTGACCGTCCGTTCGCTGCAATCGAGCAGGCGGGCAATCGTTTTCTGGTCAGCGCCGAGATACCAGACGAGATGAAAGATCTCCCGTTGCTGGTCCGGCAGCCCCGCGATCGCATCGTGAAACAGCGACCAGCGGTCGAGCGCGTCGGCAGGCGTCTGAGTGCCGTCCGAGGGTTGAGGGGAGCGGCCGTCGTCGGTCGGAGGAGCGACGTTCGTCGCATGATTGGCGGCGAACGATGACGGACCGGAATAGCGGCGGGCGAGATCGATCAACTCGCGGTGCAGTTGCGTTGCCGCCAGGGCCATGATCGATCGGGGCGAATCGAGCTTCATCTGCCCGAGGGCGCGGTGCAGTCGCATGGCGGCGTTTTGGAAGACATCGTCGGTGTCGTCCCAGCGCCTGACGTTTGGGAATCGCGACAGCATCCGGCTGGCGAGTGTTCGCAAGCGGTCGCTGCACAACTCGATGATCGTGTCGCGGGCGGCAAGATCGCCGGCGGACAGGCGGTTGAGGCAGGCGCTGAGTTGCGGCCCGATCGTGTCGCCGTGGTCGGGCATGGGAACGCTCGGTCGGGGGGACAATGCGGCAAATTGCCGGTGAAAACTGGAGTGTACCGAATTTTTTGCCCCTCCGGGAGCCGGCTCTCGCCTTTTAAGGGTAGGCGAAAGGCAAGGAGTGCTCATGAAACACAATCGCAAAACGGTACGACCGGCGGAGCGACCAGCAGGGCCGGCCGGTGGTGCGGTGCACCACCGCGTGCTCGGTTTATCGAATGGGGAGTCTGATCCGGTGAAAATCATCACGGCGGCCCAGGTTCGGCTGAGACGGTGGCGACGTGTCATGGATCGGGCGGCCCACACACGGGCACCCCTCGGCACGGTTGGTCGTGTGCAGCGGATCATTCGTGCCCGGGACGCCCTCCTGCAGCAGGCCTGCGAGCTGCTCCAGACCGTGGTCCAGTCGCCCAATAACTGATAGGCCAGTTGATAGGGCGAGGGAACTCTTCGGGTGGGAAGACTTCGTTTGAGCGGGGCCCTCCGTGAGGGGTGTATAACGGCTGGATGGCCAACGCCGAGTCCGACCGCAATGAGCGCCTTCCCGCGACCGACGCCAGCGCCGTGCCATCGGCGGCAGGGAGCGAGACCCATCTCAGCGGCGTTCAGGACGGCTTTGGGTTTGTCGGCACCGGGGATTCGTGGGCGGGAGGCGAACTTCCTGCCGGCACGAATCTGGGCGGCGTGACGATCGTCCGGCTCTTGGCCGAGGGGGGCATGGGCCGCGTATACGAGGGGCGGCAGGATGCCCCCTCCCGAACGGTCGCCGTCAAGGTCGTGCGAGATGGCTTGGCGTCGCCGTCACTCGCCCGCCGATTTGAGTTTGAGGCCGAGGTGCTCGCGCGAGTGCGGCTTCCGAATATCGCCCAGATCTACACGTTCGGCATCTCTACCGCCGGCCGCGGCGGCGTGCCGTTTTTCGTGATGGAGCTCGTCGAGAGCGCCAGGTCGATCACTCGGTACGTCGCTGAGGAAAACCTCCCGATCCGAGAACGGGTTGCGCTCTTCAGGCAGGTCTGTGCCGCTGTGGTGCACGGGCATCAGAAGGGTGTGATTCACCGCGACCTGAAGCCCAGCAATATTCTCGTCGATCGAATGGGTGATCCCAAGGTAATTGATTTCGGCGTCGCCCGGTCGATCGAC
>JBPCTA010000265.1:0-5190 GCA_051006595.1 Pirellulales bacterium | reverse complement strand
GCCAGGCGGCGAGCGTCTTGCCCGTGCCGGTCGGCGCGTGGACGAGGCCGCTCGTGCCGGCGACGGCGGCCGCCCAGGTTTCCTCCTGGAATGGAAACGGCTCCCAGCCGCGGGCCGCGAACCAGGCGCGAAACGTCTCGAGCGGATCTCCGGTGCCACAGGCCGCGGCGCGGGCCCGACCAGGCTGCCGTCGGCGGCCCGACGCGGATGCTCGGCTGTCGCGCGGAGCGGTGGAAGGGCGGCTCGCCATCCTTGAGTGATAGGCCCATTCGGGCGCTGCCGCCACCCTCCGCCCCTCGAAACGCGGACCGGAATGGCCTTGGCCCCCGGCCGGGCGGGGCGGTACCGTCCCGCCCCCGCGATGTCCCCCGTCCGGGCCGCCGGATCGCGATGGACCTCAATCCGGAGATGCCCGAGCGGGTCGGGGCGGGCGTCGAGACGGTGCTCCATGACTGCTCGCGGACGTGGCCGCTGGCCGACGGCTGCCTCGACACGGTCTTCACGAGCAACTTCTTCGAGCACCTGCCCGACAAGGACGCGCTCCGCCGCCCTTGCTCCTGAAGCTCTCCCTGCGGTGCCGGCCCGCGTGGCGGCTCTTCGGCAAGCAGTTCCTCGTGGTGGCCCGCAAGCTGCCGCGGGCCGCGCTCACCCGCGCGGCGTAGGCGTCAGCCGATCATGGCCCGCAGGTCGGCGAGCGTTCCGGCGTCGGCGGGCTCCTTGTCCTTGCGCCAACGGACGAGCCGCGGGAAGCGGACCGCCACGCCCGACTTGTGGCGGGTCGAGTGTGACACACCCTCGAAGGCCATCTGGAACACGAGCGTGGGCGTGCAGATGCGGACGGGGCCGTGCTTCTCCACCGTCGTCGCCCGCACGATGCGGTCGATCTCCACGATCTCGGCGTCGGTGAGCCCCGAGTAGGCCTTGGCCACCGTCACGAGTTTGCCGTCGTGCCACACGCCGAGCGTGTAGTCGCTGTGGAGGCCCGCGCGGCGGCCGTGGCCGGCCTGGGCATAGAGCAGCACGACGTCGATCTCGAGCGGCTCGATCTTCCACTTCCACCAGTCGCCCCGCGCGCGGCCGGTGGCGTAGGGGCTCGCCCGCCGCTTGAGCATGAGGCCCTCGACGCCGCGGACCCGCGACTCGGCGCGGAGCGCGGCGAGCGCGTCCCACGAGTCACCGGGAACGATCGGCGAGAGGAAGGGACCCGCGCCCGTCGCGCCGCCGCCGAGCGCGGCGGCGAACGGGAGCGGCACGAGCCGCTCGAGCGCGGCGCGGCGGTCGGCGAGTGGCCGCGCGCGGAGGTCGAGGCCGTCGGATTCGAGGAGGTCGTAGGCCACGAACGCAGCGGGCACGTCGGCGAGCACCTGCTTCGTCACCCGCGTGCGGCCGGCCCGCTTCGAGAGCGCGGCGAAGCCGAGCAGCCGGCCGTCGCGAACGGCGAGCAGTTCGCCGTCGAGCACGGTGCCCGGCGGGAGTGAGCCCGCTGCGGCGACGATCTCGGGAAAGGCGTCGTTCACCAGTTCCTCGCCCCGGCTCCAGAGTGTCGCGATGTCGCCGCGACGAACCAGCTGGGCCCGCATGCCATCCCACTTCCACTCCGCCTTCCACGCGGGAACGTCACCGAGGTCCTCGGCGACGTGCTCGACCAGCGTGCGATCGAGGGCTGAGGCGAGAAAGAAGGGGTAGGGACGCCGGCTGTCGGCCGCCGCGGGTTCCGGGGCCAGCAATAGCGTGAAGGCGAGGCCGTCGGCCGGCGGCTCGCCCATCAGCCGGTGAGCCATCTCGGCCTGATCGACGTCGGCGAGTTCGGCGAGCGCGCGGGCCACGAGTGTTCGCGACACGCCCACGCGGAGGCCGCCGGTGAGCAGCTTGTGCCAGACGATCCGCTCCCGCGGGGCGAGCCGCTTCCAGACGGTTGCCACGACCTCGCGCTTGCGGGCATCGTCGGCACGGCGAAGGTCGTGGATCGTGGTCTGCATCACTTCGGCGAGGCTGAGGTCTGAGGGGGCATCCGTTGGCAAGTCGGACTCGGGCAAAAGAAGCGCGAGCGTCTCGGCGAGATCACCGACATGGGCGTAGCACTCCTCGACGAGCCACTCCGAGTAGCCGGTGGCCGCGGCGGCCCACTCGCGGAGCTGCGCGGTCGAGATGCTGCGGAGCTGACGTCCGCCCGAGAGCACGGCCAGTGCCACAGCCGCGTCGGCGGGAGGCGCGGCTCCAAAATAGTCCCGCAGGGCGGCCACTTTCTCCGTGATGCTGGTCGTGCCGTCGAGCCGCCAGTAGAGATCGGTGAAGTGTTTCATCGCCGCGCGTCCTTCACGGACCCTCTGCGGCGGCGGTGTCGATGGCGGTGATCTCGGCATCGCTCGCGTCGTCATCCTCGGTCGCCGTGGCGACGTCGGGCGTGGCTTCGCCCGTGAACCGGGTGGGCAGCACCGCGGCGTCGAGACCGCGAGACTCGCGGAGGTAGCGGGAGAGCGCATCGCTGAAGCCGTGGGTGGCCAGCACCCGCCGGGCGCCGGTCGAGTCGATCGCCGCGAGCAGGCCCGGGAAGTCGGCATGATCGGACACGGCGAAACCCTTGTCGAAGCCACGGCGGCGGCGCACGCCTCGCAGCATCATCCAGCCGGACGCCATCGCCACGCTCGATTCCCCGAAGAGATTGAGCCACGAGCTGCCGAGCACGCTCGGCGGTGCGATGACGAGTGCCCGGCCGTCGCCCACGCGGCGGGCCCGCGGCGGCACGCGATCGATCGGCGGGAGCCGCACGCCGCTGGCCCGGTAGGCCTCGACGAGCTTCATGACCGCACCGTGGGCCACGATCGGCCCGATCGACGGGTCCACCATCGCCGCCAGCCGCTGTGCCTTGCCCAGCGAATAGGCCAGCAGCACGCTCGTGCGGCCGGCGTCGCGATTGACCCGCCACCAGGCGTTGATCTCGGCGGCGATCTCCTCGGGGCTCTGCCAACGGTAGACGGGAAGGCCAAACGTCGACTCCGTCACGAACACATCGCAGGGCACGTGCTCGAAGGGAGCGCAGGTTGGATCGTGGTGGAGTTTGTAGTCGCCGGTCACCACCCAGGTGATCCCGCCGTGCTCGACCCGCACCTGGGCCGAGCCGAGCAGATGGCCCGCCGGATGCAGCGACACCTTCACCCCGTTCAGCGACACGCGTTCGCCGCGGCGAAGGGTGTCGATGGGCGCACCGCCGCCGATCCGCGCGCGGAGCACGAGCTTGCCTTCGGTGGCGCAGAGGTAGCGGTCGCAGCCGGCACGCGCGTGGTCGGCATGGGCATGCGTGATGACCGCCCGCGGCACCCGCCGCCAGGGATCGATATGGAAATCGCCCCGCTCGCAGTACAGGCCCGACTCGGTGACGATGAGCAGATCCGACACGGCACGCTCACTGAAGATTCCGCTGCCACAGGCGGCAAGATCGATCACTCGGCCCGTGCCGCAGCGATCGAAGCTATGAGAATACGCTCCTTCCGGCAGTCCTACGGCTCGGGACTGCCCATGCCTCGTCGCCGGACGTTCGTTGCGGCCATCCTCAAAAATCGCCGGTTTTTCGGCACGCCGATTGCACTGTTTCTCAAACGCAACCCTCGGGCGGCTCTGTCGTTGAAGCGAATGAGCCTGATCCGGGGCAGAAAACAAGGATTGGAGCCCTCCCATGAACCGTCACTCACGCTCTCGACGAGTGTTTGATTCCGCACGGCGCGTTGCAAAATGCTCCACTGCCTTCGAGCGGCTGGAGATGCGGTCGATGATGGCGGCGATGCCGCTCAATCCGCCGCCGATCGCCGTGCCTGCTGCTCCAACGGCCTCGGCCTTCCGATCCCTGGATGGAACCGGCAACAATGCCCTGCATCCGGAGTGGGGCAGCACCGACGAACAACTCTTGCGGCGGTCGACCGCCGCCTATGGCGATGGCATCGCATCACCATCGGGGGCCGACCGCCCCAGTGCCCGCCTGGTGAGCAATCTCCTCTCGCAGAGCCCCGCCGCCGGGCTCGTCAACGATCGCGACTGGACGGCTTTCGTTTACGCATGGGGCCAGTTTCTCGACCCCGACCTCGGCCTCACCGACGCGGCCACCCCGCGAGAACCGTTCCCCATTGCCGTTCCAGGAGGGGATCCATGGTTCGATCCCGCCGGCACTGGAGCGATGACGATTTCCATGTCGCGGTCGGCGTATGCTGCGGCCACCGGCACGTCTGTCGGCAGCCCGCGGCAGCAGACCAACTCCATCACCGCCTTCATCGACGGCTCGCAGATCTACGGGAGCGACGCGACGCGGGCCGCGGCCGTTCGAGAGTTTGCCGGAGGCCGGCTTCGCACCAGTGCGGGAAACCTTCTCCCGTACAACACCGCGGGCCTCGCGAATGCCAACGACGCCCATCGCGTCGCCGACACGCAGCTTTTTCTCGCCGGAGACGTGCGGGCCAACGAAAACCCCGAACTGCTCTCGCTGCACACTCTCTTCCTCAGAGAGCACAACCGGATCGCCGCAGAGGTCGCTCTCCGTCAACCGGCATTCTCTGACGAGCAGCTCTATCAGCACGCCCGGCGGCTCGTGATTGCGGAGCTCCAGAAGATCACCTACGACGAGTTTCTGCCGGCCCTGCTCGGGCAGGCACGGCCTGGGCCCGATGGGCTTCGTGATTACGGCGGCTACCGCGCCGATGTGAATCCGGGCATCGCGACCGAGTTTTCCACGGTGGCCTTCCGAGTGGGCCATAGCATGCTCGGAGAGGACATCGAGTTTTTGAACGGAGACGGTGCCGCGATCCGCGAACCGCTGTTGCTTCGCGACGCATTCTTCGACCCGCGGCCGCTGGCCGACGTGGGCGTCGATCCGATCGTGAAGTATTTGGCAAGCAGTCGGGCGCAGGAGATCGACACGCGGGTGGTCGACGATGTTCGGAATTTCCTCTTCGGTGCGCCGGGGCAGGGCGGCTTCGATCTCGCCGCCCTCAATATTCAGCGGGGTCGCGACCACGGCATCACCGATTACAACTCGGTGCGAGCCGCCTACGGATTGCCGCGGGTGACGTCGTTTGCCCAGATCACCTCCGATCCAGCCGTGTGTCAGGCGCTTCGACAGGCTAACGGCAGCGTTGATCGAATCGACCCTTCGGTGGGCGGCCTCGCCGAGACACACCTCACCGGATCGAGCCTCGGGGCGAC
>JBPCTA010000264.1:0-2801 GCA_051006595.1 Pirellulales bacterium | reverse complement strand
ACGATGCCGACATCGCCGCCTATGCCCGCGTGGACCGGCTGCTCTCGGCACTCGGTCGGCGGGATTGTGCGGTCGTGCTCGGAGCCTTGCCGTCCGGAGGGCCTTCCAGCCCGCATGGCGGCCGGAGTTCGCTGGCGCTGCTCGTGGATGGCTGGCTGCAACTGGCGCATCAGGAGGCGGCGACCTTCACCCGGCGGCGGGCGGCCTGAGCCGCTCCTGGCGGGCTGCCGTGGGGGGCGTGGCATCAGCGGCATGGACGGTCCCCCACGCGGTGAGCCACAATCTCCGGGGTGCCGGCTTCGTGGCACGATGTGTGAGGTGCGAGGAATCCACGTGATGAATCAGCGTTCCCAATCAACTCCGCCGGCGGACGAGCCACGGACTCTTGCCACGCCGTTTGACGATCTCGGCGTGGCCGTGTCGGGCCACGAGCCACTGGCGCATCATACGTGGCTGGGCATCGGCGGTGCGGCCACATACTTCTGCGAGCCCATCGATGTCGGAGCGTTGGCACGCGTCGTCGCCCGTTGCCACGAGCAGACCATTCCGTGGCGGGTGATCGGCGGTGGTTCCAATGTGCTGGTGCCGACAGCGGGATTCGCGGGCATGGTCGTGCGGCTGTCGGCGCCGTCGTTCTGCGGCATCGACGTGCAGCGGCCCGCAATTCTTGCAGGCGCCGGGGCGAAACTCGTGCATGTCGTGTCGGCAGCCGTTCAGGCTGGGCTGAGCGGCCTCGAGACGCTGGTGGATGTGCCTGGTACCGTGGGCGGCGCCTTGGCGGGAAATGCCGGCGGACACGGAGGCGATATCGGCGAGCGGGTGGCGGCCGTCACGGTGATGCTCGCCGATGGCACCACCGAGGTCCGCGAGCGATCCCGGCTGGCCTTCGAGTCGCGGTGGAGCAACCTCGACGACTGTCTGATCATCGGCTGCCGACTCGAACTCGACGATGAGGATGCCACGCTGCTCACGAAGCGGATGCAGAAGCAGTGGATCGTGGGCCGCTCCGTCCAGCCGAGCGGCACCCGCAGCGTCGCCATGATGTTCAAGGATCCGCTGGGGATGACCGCCGAGTCGCTGGTGGTGCAGGCCGGGGCGCGGGATCTGCGGATCGGCGATGCGGCCGTCTACGCGCCGCATGCCAACTACGTGGTCGCGGGGCCGCACTGCTCCAGCGATGACGTCCGCACGCTCGTCGAGACGGTCCGGTCGCGGGTTCGCGAGAAACTCGGCATCGAACTCACGCCCCAGATCGAAGTCTGGTGAGCCGCTCCAGCCCCCCCGCCATGAACGCTTCCTCACGCCGCCGCGATCAGCCGCCGGAGCCGCCACCGGCCGGCCGCATGGCGAGCTTCGTCGACGAGCACCGTGCCGGCCTCGGCGCCCTCGTGGTCACCGCCGTCGCGGTCGTCCTGGGCTGGATGGCCTGGGAACGCCTCGGGGACCGGGTACGCGGCAGCGACGATCTGATGGTGCATCCCGACGCGATCGAACTGGTTGGCGTGGCCCCCTGGATCCGTGGTGATCTCAAGGTCGATGCCCTCCGCGATGCGAGCCTCGCCGATGGGATTCCCCTCGACGACCCGGAACTGGTGCGGCGTTTGGCCCGTGCATTCGCCATGCATCCCTGGGTGCGTGAGGTGGTGGCGGTCGTCGTCAGCCATCCGGCCGCCGCGCGGGTGGAAATCCGCTGCCGGGAACCGGTGGCGATGGTGGCCGTTCCGGGAGGCCTGCTCGCGGTGGATGCGGAGGGCGTGGTGCTGCCGAGCGACGATTTCACGTCGGAGTCGGCGGCGGCGTATCCAAGGGTGACGGGCGTGGCCTCGGGGCCGCAGGGAGCCGTAGGTTTCCCGTGGGGCGATCGCACGGTGGAGCAGGGGGCAGCGCTGGCCTCCGCCCTGGGCCCCGACTGGAAGCCGCTTGGTCTGGTCGAATGCCGTCCTCATGCTGCCGCCTCGGCCGAAGGGCTCTCGTGGGAACTCCGCGGCGACGATGGCCGCACGATCATCTTCGGATCGGCGCCCGGTCACGAGCAGCCGGGCGAGCCGACCGCCGCCACGAAGATCGCCCGGCTGAGGTCGTTGCCTCACGAAGCGGCTGGCACGGCCGCCGCGGTCGATCTCCGCACCGCGGCCGAGCCTGCGGACGCGGTGCCATCGATTCCGGCCGGCTGAGCCGGTGGCCATGAGAGTTTCCGCCATGCGACTCGACGCGACTACCTCGGCCCTGTGCGTGATCGACGTCCAGGAACGGCTGCTGCCGGCCATGGCCGAGGGCGAGCGAGTGGTGGCCCGGTGCCGCCGGCTGGTCGAGGCGGCGGGGCTGTTGGCCGTGCCAACGCTCCTGACCGAGCAGTATCCGAAGGGGCTCGGCCCCACGGTGGCGGCATTGGCGGGAATCCTGCCTCCGCCGGTGACGAAAATGTCGTTCAGTTGCTACGGCACGCCGGCCTTTCGCCAGGCGATTCCCGACGACGTCTCGTCGATCGTGCTCTGTGGTCTCGAGACCCATGTCTGCGTGGCCCAGACTGCGATCGATCTGCTGGCGGCAGGCATGGCCGTGGTCATCGCCGTCGATGCCGTGACCTCCCGGCACCCGATCGATCATGAGACCGCCCTGCGACGGCTCGAGGCGGCCGGCGCGATGGTCACCACGAGCGAGGCTGTGCTCTTCGAATGGTGCGGCTCGGCCGAGCATCCGCAGTTTCAGGCGGTGCGAAAGCTCGTGCTGGCCTGAGCCTGCCGGATGCGGTTGGTGGGCAAGAGGACCAGGGCCGCGTTGCACGCCAGAGGGATCCCACG